>NZ_JBJMQP010000109.1:0-1755 GCF_045802625.1 Hyalangium sp.
CGCGTTCCACGTGTGGTTGTTGAATGCCTGCTGCTCCGGGAAGGTGTGCGCCGGATACCACAGATCCACCTGCAAGTCGGGCAACTGTGCCGACGAGGGGAGGATGCCGACGACCGTCATCGGGAATCCCTCGATGTCGATCGTGCGTCCGACGATGGACGGGTCGCCACCGAAGCGGCGCTGCCAGTAGCCGTGGCTGAGCACGAGCACTGACGGAGTCTGCGAGCGGTTGTCGTCGAGCACGATGTTGCGCCCGTACTCCGGCTGGACCGCGAGGACGCGGAAGAGGCCAGCGCTGGCCATCGCCGCACGGGCGCGCTCGGCGGGGTGATCGCCGCCGTCCCCACCCACGGTGACTTCGGCATTCTGATAGACGCCGATGTCCTCGATCGCGCGACTCTTCTGCTGGAAGAAGTACGCCTCGTGGCGCGCAATCCCCCAGAGTGTATCGCCCTTGAACTTCGGCACCGGCGACGAGAGCTCGACGAGCCGGTCGGCGTTGGCGTAGGGCAGGGGCCGCAGCACGACGGCGTCGAGCATGGGGAAGATGGCCGTGGCCGCACCGATGCCGAGTGCGAGCGTGATGACGGCGGCGATGGTGAAGCCGCGGCTGCGCGCCAGCGAGCGAGCAGCGTGGCGGAGCTCGCGGGTGATGGTATCGAGGACGTCCATGCGTCGATGCTCCTGGAGAATCTGGTCGTCGATGGCGAGGGTGGCGCTGCGGTGCAGGTCGAGATTGCCGAAGCGGCGGGTCGCTTCCGCCTCCGCGGCGGGGCGTGACATGCCCTCGGCGACGAGCTCCTCGATGCGGCCCTCGAGGTGAAAGCGGAGCTCGTCGTCCAGCGCGCGCCGCGCACGGGCGCGCGATTCGGGAAGACGGAAGACGCGCCGCATGAGCGAGGGTTCCTCGTCGCGCGTCATGTGGCCGGCTCGGCGGAGAGCAGCAGGCCGACGGTTTCCGTGTAGCGCTGCCAGCGCGAGACTTCCGCCGTCAGCTCACGCCGGCCGGTGGCGGAGAGGCGATAGAACTTTGCCTTCCGTCCCTGCTCGGTATAGCCCCACTCGGCGAGGAGCCAGCCGCGCTGCTCGAGGCGGTGGAGGCAGGGATAGAGCGCGCCCTCCTCGATGGCGAGTCGCTCATGGGTGGCAGACTCGATCCAGCGGAGGACGGCGAGCCCGTGCATCGGCGCCCAGGAGAGCGTCTTGAGGACGAGCATGTCGAGCGTCCCGCGGAGGAGCTCGCGATCGGTGGGAGCGGTCATCATCTCGCCGGTTCGTGTCTGACCTAACGTTCTTAGGACAGTACCTGTGCCGGGAAGGTTGTCAAGCAGAAGGCAACGGCGAGTACCTCGTACTCAGTACCTGGCACCGAGACCTGCGGGCCGTCCCAAGAAGGTGGGGCCCTTTACCCCGCGCCGAATGGAGTCGTCCGCGCCTTCTTCGGGGCCCGGATGTGGGTCTTGGTACGAAGTACCCCGTACGCAGTACTCGCAGTTGCCGTCACCCGCAGCGGTAGCATTCTTGCGAAAGGGGCTTCGACTTATTCCCCCGGCCGCCTTCCCAGGTGCTGCCGGCCTTTACCCGTGTCCCCCACTCGCGTGCCAGCAAAGACCTCCGGCGCCGCCGCTCCGGTTCCGCCAATCATCCAGCCACGCGCGCGAACCGGGCTCGAGGGCCTGGACGAAGTGCTGGGTGGCGGGTTGCCCCGGAATCACATCTACCTGCTCGATGGTGAGCCCGGCACGGGCAAGACGA
>NZ_JBJMQP010000110.1:0-10699 GCF_045802625.1 Hyalangium sp.
GTTGCGCCCCTTCATCAGGCGCGGGTGCTCGGCCTCGTCCTGGGGCAGTGGCATCACCACATCGATGACGTTGCGCAGCTGGTGCTCGCTGAAGCGAGTCATGGCGAGGTGGTCGGATAGCGCGGCGAAGCGCTCGTAGCCCTGCACCATGCGCCGGAAGGCCCGGCCCGCCTCCTCGAGTCGCACCTTGGCGCTCGTAGTGTGGAGGATGTGCCACTCAGCTCCGTCCCGCTCCCCGAGTGCGACACCGATGGTGTTCTGGCACACCACGCGTGTGGCCACGTTCTTGAGCGTGATAGCGGTGGTGCCGTCGTGTCCCGTGTAGCCGAGCACGTAGCGCTTGATGATGCTCTTGTCTCCCCGGACGCGCATGGGTTCGGGCAGCTCTCCCAGGAGCCACCCACGCTCGCCGTGGCGGCCGAGCGTTCCCGCCGTGTGGAAGATGCAGCGCACGCCGCCCGCCGCCTCCACGAGCGTGCGGGCCACGTCCTCGAATTGGATGATCTGGTAGCCACGGTTCACGGTAGCGAGGTACTCGCCCGTATCGGTACGGAAGAGGGCCTTCTTGTCCGGAATGGGCTCATCCATGCCCGGGGCGAAGAGGGGCCGCTCCTCCGCATTGTAAAAGCCCGCGGCCTCCACGATGGATTCGTAGTCGGTGTTGGCCGGCAGCTGCGTGCCCAAGCCGTGCCAGGGCTCCTGGCCCACGTAGGCCATTTGGTTGATGTCATGCGGCATGGTGCTCCTTCTTGTCGATGAGTGAGGGCACGCCTCGAGCGCTCGGAACGCGAGCTGGATGGGCCCGGGTCCCGCTCGTTCGCGGTGCGCTCCTCTGAATGGGTTGGAGGACGGCGACGATCGGTGGGCCGACGCCAGCAGGGGAGTCCCTGCCATCGGCTTATACCGAGGCGTGGACTTCCATTTCGGCCGGAGCGGAACTGCGGCTCTACGCATCGTCCACGCCGGAGGCTGAGCTCTCGGTCCGATGTGAAGGGCCGAGATCGCGCTCGTTCCCGGTAAGGCCGTGCTGCGAGAGCAACTCCGCCACTACACTGGCCAGCCGAGCACCCGACAGCCGGAGCTGGACACGTCCTCGGGCACGGGAGGCCCTTGATTCTGGTAGCTTCCCCACTCCCGAGGTCGAGCGCATGACCGAACTCCCACCGTCACTGACCCGTGTCGCCACCGGAGAGGCACCGTGAAGCTCACGCCGGAGGACGTGGTGCGGCCGGACATGGTGGTAGGCGGCTACCGTATCGAGAAGAGACTGGGGGCCGGAGGCTTCGGCAAGGTGTACCTCGCGTGGCGTGACGGCAGCCCGTGTGCCCTCAAGTTCATCCACCTGGAGAGCGTCGGGGGATGGGGCTGGCGGGAGCTGTTCATCATGCTCCGCCACGAGTTCCCCAACGTGGTCAAGCTGCTGAGTCACTTCAAATGGCCGGACGAGAGACCCGAGTACCTGGTGCTCGTCATGGAGTACGTGCCGGGAGTGACGCTCTACCAGTGGGCCCGGGACAACAACCCGTGCGCCCGTGAGCTGGTGGAGAAACTGCTGCCGCTCGCGCGGGCGTTGAAGGAGGTCCACGCCCAGGAGGTGAAACACCGGGACTTGAAGGGGGACAATGTCTTGGTTCGCGATGGGAACGGAGAGCCGGTGCTGGTGGACTTTGGAGCCGGTGCCATGCCCGGCACTCCTCGCGTCACCGGAGCCTTGGCCCCGGCCAACCTCCGCTACCGCAGCCCCGAAGCCGTGGCCTTCTTCCTGCGCGAAAACCGAAAGCGAGGGGAGAGCTACGACTACGCGGTGACAGACGAGCTGTACGCCCTGGGCGTCATCCTCTACGTGCTCGCCGTCGACGTGTACCCTTTCAACGGCCCGGACGACGAGCTGATGGGGGAGATTCTCGCGGGCAACCCCAAGCCGCCGCATGTGCGCAACTCCCGCGTACCCCGGCCTTTGAGTGAGCTGTGTCTGCGCCTGCTGGCCAAGGCGAACGCCCGCGTACCGGATGACGAGGCGTTGTGCGTGGCGCTGGAGAAGCTGCTGGAGGAGGCGAAGGCGGACCCCCGCCGCTGGGAGATGCCGTTGTGCTACGGCTGGACGGTGGACGGACGCACCACCGAGGACGCGCCAGAGCTGTTGGGCTACGACAGCCAGGCGTGGCTGCGTAGGTGGATCCGGCAAAAGCCCAAGCGGGGCAGGCCGCCTGCTCCTCTCGTAGTCGCTCCCGCCCCACCTGAGCCGCCCGCTCCTCCCGTAGTCGCTCCCGCCTCACCTGAGCCACCCGCTCCTCCCACCGTGGCTCCCGCCCCACCCGAGCCGCCCACCGCGGCAACCGTCCCCACGCTTCGCACCCGAGTGAGGCGGGCCGCTCCTGTCCTGATGGCCGTGGTGGGGCTTGCGGTGGTGGGGTTGGGGCTGGCTCATCTCCTCGGCCAGCTCCAGCCGCCGCCTTCCACACCGACTCCAGGCCAGCCGGTGTTGACGCCCCCTGTACCTGCGGAATTCTCACCCGATGGCCCGACGCCATGGGCTACGCACGTCCATGAAGTGGCGCCCCCGTGGAAGCCGCCCGAAGCTGACGCAGGCGCAGCGCCTCCGAGGGCGGACACCCCTGCGCCCGTCACCACCGTGACGCTCAGCTCGGGAACAACGCGCATGAAGAAGAAGGCCCCCGGCTCACAGGCGGAGAAGGAGAAGAAGGGCAACGGCTCCACCGGGAACAACGTGTTGCTCGCCGTGGCCGCTGCCGCCAACCTGGCCTGTCCCGGCGCCCAGGTCCGCAAGGAGCCCGCGCCTCAGGTGTGCCCAGCCGGTGCCGTTGAAACCATGACTCGCCAGCTCGGCCTCCGCCTTGGAGAGAGGCACGGTGCCGGTATGCCCGGTGAAAAGCAGGGCAGTTCCGAGCCCGTTCCCGTGAAGGAGGGCCCCGTCTCACTGAAGCTCTGGGGCGACTGGGACGTGGGGACCGATGCCATGGGCCGGGGCGGGCGAACAGCACTGCCGAATGGCACCCGTCTCACCGGACAGCTCTGCATTGGGGAGAAGCGTGTCTACGCCCGCATCACCCAGGCCGTCACGCCCACTGGGGACACGTTCATCGTCTGCATGGAGCTGTACGACGAGATCGGAAGTCGTGGTCTCGAGATCGAACCTGACGGTGGCGCCATCAAGGTTCACCCCCGCGTGGAGGTGAAGACGGTGGAGCGGTTCGAGTAACGCCATCCGGGGGCTTGGCGGGCTGGAAGCCCAGGCGGCTCGCGCATGACCGGGCAGGAAGGTGTGTTAGAGCCCACGTCCCCGGTCTCTTCGTGGAGGTTCCCGCTCCGTGTTCGCCTTGTCCTCCTCCGCCCTGCTCGGGCTGGTCCTGCTCACCGCACCCGTCGAGGCCACCGAGCGGGTGCCGCTCCCCGCTTGTGAGGCGGGGACGCGCTACATCGAGCTGACGGCGGACACCCCCAGCAAGACACCGGAGGTGTGCATCCGGCCGGAGCTGTCACTCACCGTGTTCTTCGATGCGAAGCTGGCGCGTGTGGACGTGGAGGGGCGGGAGCGGTTCCGTCGGGTGAAGCTGGTGGACGACACGCTGACACTCGTGGCCTCGGAGGCGCTGAATGACGGGGAGCGCGTGCCGGTGACGGTCTACTTCGAGGACGGTGCGGCGCCAACGAGCGCCACCTTTGTGCTGGTGGTCCACCCGTCCCAGGCGGAGCGCCAGGTGGAGGTATTGCGCCACGAGCGTACCGTGGCCTCCCTCCGGCAGGGCGAGCAGCAGGCACGAGCCGAGGCCCAGCAGTGCCGGGAGGAGAAGGAGCGTCTCCAGGCCGAGTGCAGCGGCCAGGGTGGGCTCACGAGTCTCATCGCCAACGGATGGCTAGGCGAGACGGGCGTTGTTGCTCGGTGGCTCAAGGCCGTCACCTCACGCCCAGGAGACTCCCTGGCCGCGAAGAAGGTCATCAGCTACCGGGCCGTTGGACCTGATGGGCGGGGACGAGTGGCCGTGGAGATGGAGTTGGCCAACCTCGGAGCGGTGGCCTGGACACCCGCGGGGGCGGCCTTGGTGGGCTCCAAGCACGAGGAGCTGACGGGGCTAACGGTGTGGCCTCTGGAGCCCATCCCGCCGGGAAAGTCGAAACGCATCGTGGTGGAACTGGACGCGACGGAGAGCGAGGCCCGGGGGACCTTCGCGCTCAAGTTGTGGGCGGGAGAGGCCGGAGCTGAGGGCCTCGCCCTCGACGGCGTGACGTTCCCCTAGAGGCTCCCCCGCTCCAGCAGGTTGAGTCTGGGCGCTGACCTGCTTGGTTGGCCGGTGCTTTCTTTCGATGGCTTCTCATGTTACCTGAAAGGAAATCAGTTTTGAATCTGAGTGCCTGAAAGGTTCAGGAGGTATCTTCGTGAAAGAGCCATCAAGCAGCGACAGCTTCCCCATCCACCCCACAGGTCCTGACGGTCTTCTCTTCGAGGGGCCCGAGTACCGCTACACCTTCGTCGCCCCGCTGGCGGACGCACATGACCCCATGGCCATCGCGCGGCGCACCTCCTTGCTCGGGGAGAGCGTTCCGTGCCTCGTTATCCTCAAGCGAGTGCAGATGCCGCCCGAGCAGGAGCGCCGCCAGCGGGCCGTAGAGGAGGTTCGGCTTGCTACCCGGTTGCAGCACCCCGGTATCGCCCAGGTGTACGAGCTGGCGGAGCACCAGGGCGAGCCCTACGTGGTGATGGAGCACTCCCCGGGCCTCTTCCTGGCGACGGCCATGGAGACGGCGCTGCTGCTGGGCAGGACGCTCGCACCGGCCCATGCCGTCTACATCGCCGCCCAGGTGGCCGACGCGCTCCACTATGCCTGGAACAGCCAGGACGAGGAGGGCCGACCGCTGCACGTTGTCCACCGGGCGGTGAGCCCCATGAGCATCCGGCTGGAGTCCAGCGGCCGGGTGAAGCTCACCGACTTCGGGGTGGCGTACTCGCGGATGGTCGGACGGCTGGACACACCCTCCAAGGTGCTGCGCGCGGAGCTGGACTATGCCGCTCCCGAGGTGATGCGCCACCAGGAGCCCGATGGGCGGGCGGACCTCTACTCGCTGGGCATGGTGCTGCTGGAGATGCTGTCGGGCCAGTACCCGCTGGACTCACCGGACGAGAGGCTGCCGTTCCGCGAGACTCCGGAAGCAAACCGGTACAACGCCCGCGTGCGCGCCGAGCGTCCCACCTGGACGAGTGTGGGGGAGCTGGCCGAGCGCGTCCTGACCTTCGGCCCGGAGGACGTGGAGCGCGTGGCCCGGAAGGTGCCCGAGCAGCTCAAGGGCATCCTCCACAAGGCCCTGCGCGCCCACCCGGACGACCGCTACCAGACGGGCGGTGAGATGCGGGACGAGCTGCGCGCGTGGCTCAAAGGCCAGGGCAAGCCGTTCGGGCTCTCCGAGGCGGCGGCGGAGCTGCGAGCCCTCGACCGCGAGAAGCCCGCTCCCCAGGAGACGCGCGCCTTCCCCATCGAGAGAGGCGTGCTGCCCACCCCCGAGGAAGAAGCCACGGCCGAGGAGGACGCCACCGAGGAAGAGACGAAGGATCGGAGTGAGTGACCATGAAGAAGAGCGACCACCTGACGAAGAAGAAGTTGACCGTCCACCTGGGCACGGCCCTGCGAGAGGCCCGGCTCAAGGCCGAGCTGACCCAGGCGGACGTGGCCGACCGCGTGGGCGTGGCCACCGAGGTGTACGGGCGGATGGAGAGAGGCCACCTGACACCGAGCGTCCCGAACCTGCGCAAGCTGTGCATGGTGCTGCGGGTGGATGCCAGTGCAGCCCTGGGGCTCGCGACAGGCGAGGCCGTGACCTGGCCACAGGAGTCCGAACCCACCTCGGAGGAATCGCCGCAACTGCGCCGTCTGATGCGCACCCTGCGCCAGTTGGATGGCAGGCAGCTCACCGCCCTCGGCTACGTGGCGCGCACCCTCGCGCAGTCCGAGGCCCGTTAGCTCTCGTCCGCGAGGTGGGTGTCGGCCGCCTCCAGCAGCTTACGTAAGAGCGCCAACCTCTCCGGCGGCCACCCCTGCAAGACGTAGATGACGCGGCTCAACTCCGGGTGCTCGCCGGCCGCGGGCGGAGGGGCTGGAGCCATCGCCTTGGGAGCCTGGGCACTCAGGGACAGCAGCACGTCCGAGGAGATGCCCAGGGTCTCGCAGATCCGCCGCAGGGTGGGCACGCTCGGTACCATCGCGCCGCGCTCGACTCTGCCGTAGACCCCGGGCTTCAGGCGCACCTTCTTGGCCACCTCCGCCTGCGTGAGGCCCAGCCGCAGGCGAGCAGCTCGAGCAGCTTCCCCCAGAGCGTGTCGCAGCTTCTCGTCCATGGTGTCCGTCTACCGCAAAGGGTAGGAGAGTGCGATGAGCAACTCCCAGCAACAGGGGTGAGTCTCGGCACGCAGCGGTGGGCGGTGGTGGAGCCGTCGGCGACCATCCCGCTCGGCTCATTTCATGGCGCGGGGGCCTATCCTCCACGTCGCCAATACCTCCACCCACCTGATGGATTGACGTGCCTGTCGGGCCCTCCTGTAATCCTGGGGCCAGGCCCCTTAATCGGAGGTGCGCCGTGTCCACCCGTCTTGTTGGCCCGCGCATGCCTGGCGCTCGGCTGCGCCTCCTGCTGCGCGGCTGGTTCCTCATCGTCCTTCTCCTCCACGCAGGGTGCGCCACGAGTGTTCCTCGGGGCGGCCTGCTGGTGGGGTCGTCCTACCGGCCACCGACTCCCCGTTTCCTGGAGGACGCCCGGCCTCCCACGGCTGTTGCGGAGGCCGAGGAGGCGGAGGAGGGCGAGGCCGCGGACGAGCGGGTTCACCTCTCGGTGCCCACCCGATTCGGTGCAGTGCGGGTGAGCGACTTCGAGCTCAACGAAGCTCTCACCACCCTGGTGCTGAACATGCCGCTGCGGGTGGCCGGCTCCCGCTTCCCGCTCTACCTCCACCGGAAGCTGGCGCTGGCCTCCGTCCCGCTCACGGGCGAGGAGTGGCGCACGCCCCTGGCCAAGTCCTACGGGAGCTTCTGCGAGCGGAATGGCACGCCGGGGGACTGCCTCGGGTTGTTCAAGGACGGGCCGGGCCTGAGCGGCGAGGACAAGCGCGACCTCGCCCTGGCGCTCTCGGTGAATGCGGCGCTGGAGGCCCGCGACGCGGAGCTGCGCGGCATGTTCTCCACGACGCAGCTGTGGACGACGCTGAGCCTCACCATCATTGGATATCTCGCCTTGG
Organism: Hyalangium sp.; assembly: GCF_045802625.1. NCBI lineage: Bacteria > Pseudomonadati > Myxococcota > Myxococcia > Myxococcales > Archangiaceae > Hyalangium > Hyalangium sp. The sequence continues at coordinate 7,241 of NZ_JBJMQP010000110.1, forward strand.
TCGCGGCGCCCGAGCCGGTTTCTAAGGGCGTCGCCGCGGCACTGGCCGTGCTCATGTGGGGCTACCTGGGCTGGGAACTCTTCGACCTGGTGCGCGCCTACTTCAAGCTCTGGGAGGAGGCGGCGGGGGCTAGCACGTTCGCGGAGCTGCGCGAGGCGGGGGACCGCTTCGGCAAGGTCATTGGGCCCAACAGCGTGCGGATTCTCCTCCTGCTGGGCACGGCGGCGGTGGGGGAGACGGCGGCGCTGGTGTCCAAGGCCCCGAAGCTACCGGGCTTCGCGAAAGCCGCCGGTGCGCTCGAGTCCCATGCCGGCATCCGAGACGTGCTCACGGCCGTGCAGGAAGCGGACAAGGTGAAGGTCGCCGTGGCCGAGGGCACGTTCAGTGTCGTTCTGCCCGCCAATGCCGTGAGCATGGCGGCGCGGGGCCCTCCGGCAAGCGCGGACCCGCCGAAGAAGAAGCCGGAGGTGCACCACATCGCCACTGTCGAGAACAGCAAGTCCACTGCGCGAGGCGGGCCTTGGACGCCGCTATTCAAGAAACTCTTTGACAAGGCGGGCATGTCGATGGAGGACCCGGCCAATACGGTCCCACTCCTTGGGCACAAGGGGCCTCATCCCGAGGAGTACCATCAACTCGTTCATAAGCACCTGAAAGCTGCGACGGACAACTGCTCCAACCAGCAGGAGTGCGCGCTTGCACTGAGGCAAGCACTCCGGCAGCTGGCCGAGGAGATCATCACGGAGGGAAGCAGGCTCAACGAGCTGCTGACCAGAGGGGCGTCACCCTAGGAGTCCTCATGGCGGGACTGTACTTCGATCTGTTCGACGACGTTTACATCCCGGGTCGCTGGCACCTGGATGATCCCGTGAATCAGCAGGGGCAAGAGATTCGTACCTGGCAGTTCGTACGGGGTGAACCCGCTCACGTCGATGGGCGGATCCGGATTCCCATCTACGTCCCGGGCAGGCCACTCGACTTCTCCTTGTTGGCGGGTGCGACCATCCCCGTGGTTCATGCCAGGGTGGCGGCCGTTTTCGCCGAGCTGGCGCCTGGTGATGTGCAGCTGATTCCGGTGGATGTGGACGGACAGAGCGAACCGTACGTCCTGCTCAACATCACGCGTGTCGTGAAGTGCATCGACGACGAGGCATCCGACGAGGTGCGCCACTGGGAGCCGGGGGATGACAGGCCCGACAAGACAGGCCAGTACAGGTCCGTGATTGGCATGCGCATCGACCCCTCGAAAGTGGGCGATGCCCGAGTGTTCCGTACCTGGGGATGGAGCCCGGCCATCATCATCTCCGAGGAGGTAAAGCAGGCCCTGGAGCGCATGGGCGCAACGGGGGTGAAGTTCAAGGAGGTCACCGGCCCCAGCACCATCAGCGCGGACGAGCGCGCGAGGAACCGGAAGATCCGCGAGCTGCTGGAGACGGCGGCCACCGCGCGTGAATCGGCCTGGCGCACCCTGGGGTCGCTGGACAAGGAGGTCTTCATGCCCATCGCCATGAGCGGCTCGTGGCCGGGCCACCGACAGCTCTGGAGCGTCATCCGTCGCGAGGCAGGGCGTACGCTGCTCGTCACCCACGGGCTCTCGGACCCCTTCATCGAGCGACTGGAGCCCTCCGTGGGCTTCGGTCTGGAGCTCGCCCTGGAAGTGGACGCGACCGTGAAGGACATCTCGAAGGGGTGGCCCCTGCTGCTGCTGAACCGCGTGGCGGATGAAGTCGCCGAGCACGAGCACGTGCGCGAGAGCGTGAAGGCGGGCCTCTTCTCCATGGAGGTGTCCGGAAAGGGCATCCCCAAGTCCCTCGTCACCGAGGAGGGCAGGGTGGCCGTGCTGCTGGGCGTGGAGTCACGCACGCTGCCGAGTCACTTCTCCACCCCGTATGGTGAGGTGAAGCTCGTCACCGTCAAGGCGTTGCTGCCCTCGGAGCTGGCGTACCTGCTGGAGCATGGCGCGGAAGGCCAGGCTGAGCTGGCGCGGCGCTTCGTGGAGAACGGCGAGGAGCACCTGTCGCGTCTCAGAAGGAAACCCGTGGCGTAGCGCGGAGTGGCGGTGCTCCGGGCTGGTGATGCTGCGCGCCGCTCGAGGCCAAAAAATGCCGGGGGCTCGTGGGCCACGACCGGCATGCAGCTGCGAGAGGGCGGGGGAGAGCGTCAGGGCGCACGCGTCTCGGGTGCGGTGCTCCCGTTACCCCTCCGCCTGCCGTTCTGGGAGGGCTTCTTGCCGGTCTCCTCCTGCTTGCTCGGAGTCGTAGCGGCGGTGCGCTGGCGCCCGGGCACAGCGAAGACCTCGCCCTTGTCCTTGCCGTGGAGAAATTGCTCCACCGCATCCTGGCGGCGCGCCAAGTCCGCCACGGCCTCGCGCAGCTCCTCGCCGAGCGCCCGCGTCTCGCTCCGCTGGGCGTCGAGCTGGCCCTCGAGCTCGGCCATGGAGGTGATGACCTCCGACTGCGCCTCGTTGATGAGCACCCTGAAATCGCCCATCGTTTTGGTGTTCATCGCGGTCAGCTTGTCCAGCAGCTCGGCGTGCTTCTTATCGAGCTCGCTAGGAGCCAGCTGGCCGTGAAGGTTTTTGAGCGACTCGGCCGTCTTGAGCACGCCCGCTGCGTCCTGGAGGTGCTCCTGCTTCCGCTCTTTGGCGTCGGGCTCTTCGTCCGAGAGCCAGCGGCTGATCCGCCCGCGGTTGACGTAGCCCACGAGGCCCAGGGTGGTGGCCGCCGCGGCGGCGATCTTGCCGAGGTTGTTAGCGATGATGGGGAAGAAGACCATGAGGGACTCCGGATGTGGCCGGGAGGAATTCCCGGGCTCAGGAGCTGATACCCACCGGTGCCCTCGGATTTCGGAAGATGAAGAGGCGAGAGCGACTGGCGTCCGCTGCTTCTTCCGACCCAGCTGGCGAGCGGAACGGGTTCAGCAGCATTCCCAGCAAGGTCTGCTCCTTCGGGGTGTCGCACTCGAGGGGCCCGAAGCAACGCGGCTCTCCATGTCGGAACGGTCAGACCGGAAGCACGATGGCGCCCTCGGAGCTCAGGAGCGGAAGGGACGTCCCGCAGGCGCGCAGCGCTCCTGCCCGCGACCACGGGCCGCGCATCATGCTCGCGAAAGCATCCAGACAGTCGCCAACCCTGCGTCCCCGAGTGCGCTTCCACGCTCCCGGAGCGCCTTGGGCTACTTGTCCGAGCCGGGCGCGGAACGCGGCGAAGGTCATCGGGTGGAGCGGGGCCGCGGCGATGTTCACCAGCGGCCTCGCTGCGAATCGGCGGACGAGTGCGGTGGTCGCAGTGGCCATCGTCACCCGGTACGTCTCGCTCGGGAAGGACTCGAAGGTTGTCACGCCCGAGGCACTCGCTCCACTCACCTTCATGTCCGCGCCGATCTTGAGGCTCGCCGCTCGGGCGAGCGCGGCTGCGCTGCTGGCGCCCGTGAAGTAGCCGTAGATGGCGAAGCCCACGA
>NZ_JBJMQP010000111.1:0-17473 GCF_045802625.1 Hyalangium sp.
GGCGGAGTGCCGGCATCCGGCGGCATACAGACACCGCCGTCGCACGGGCACGTCCCCATCGCGAACCCATAGAGGCCGGAATCGCCGTCGCCGTAATCGCCATAGTCGTCTTCAGCGTCTGGATCCGGGTACGCGTCGGGATCTCCGATGTCGCTTCCTCGCGGAGCCGCGGCCCCCAGGTTGATGCTGGTGTTGAAGCCGTGATCGTTCGACAGGAAGAAGACGGAGCCCGGCTTGCACTGGGCGTTGGGACCGAACCGCATGGCGAACAAGCCGCTCAAGGCATTCTGGGTTGCGGCTCGCAGCGTGATGGGTGGATTCAGCAGCATCCCGGTGGCGGGATTGATGATGTGGCCTTGGACGATGGGATGGTTCTGCCGCAGCCGGCCGGAGCCGTAGTACACGAAGATCCTGTCGCGGGTGTACCCCATGGCGACCAGCTTCCCGAGCGCCGCCACGATTTGATCACGGTCGTAGATCGTCGGCTGGCCAGACCACAGGATGGCGATGCCCCCGGCTTGAAACAGCATCTGGTTGTCCGCGCCGGCCCCCACGGAGAAGTACTGCGGATGCTCGGTCCCCATCACCTCCATGAACCGCGGCGCGCCAGGGTTGGTGCCAAAGGGATCATTGGCAGCCGCGGACGCGGCCGTGGTTCGCGCGGTATTGCCCGCGGCCATCGCCCCCAGATAGCGGGTGACCCAGTCGTGGCCTACTCCGTTGGGCGGCCGCTTGGGGTAGCGAGAGGTCTCGTTATGCCGGGACGCCGAGGTGCCGCTCTGGGTTCCGCCGAGCGCGACCAGCTCATCGAACATCCCGCCGCCGAAGCACTGGCCGAACGCCCAGATGAAGCGCGTGCCGCCTTGCACCGCGGGCGCGGCCATGCCCGCCAGTTGATCGTCCCGCACATTCCCAGCGGCCCCCACGAGTCTCCATCCCACCAGTCCGGAGCGGGCCCCCGTCACCGCCGAGTCCTGGTTGGTCACGGGATTGCCCGCTGCCCAGATCTCGAAGAACTCGGGCATCCCTTGGCCTGGCGCGCGGGAGGCGACAAGCACGACGGCTGCACCGAGGACAATCCAACTCAGCCTGCGCAACATGGGGGCTCCCTTCTCGTGAAGTCGAAGTCCATCCCACCCTCTCGCCCGGAAGGTTCATTGTGCGCCAGCCGAGAGCGATTCAGCAAACCGCGCGCCGCGTTGGCCGCAGCGGGCACGGCCTCACACTCCGCGCAGCAAGCCCTCGGGCGGCATGAAGGCGGAAGCGGGGAAGCGGTACGTCTTCCCCTCCTGGCGCACGGCGAGGGTGCGCTTGAGGACGAAGTCGAAGACGAGCGGGTTGTGGCGGTCCAGCTCGTTGAGCACGCGCCGCTCGTCCGCGGTGATGTAGCCCAGATCCTCCAGGGTGCCGGTGCGGATGAGGGCGTTGATGGCCGGCAGCGGGTAGTCGCTGCCGTGCACCAGCCGGGAGTGGAGCTCCTCGCGCATCAGCAGCTCGCGCAGTGGCTGGCCGCAGCGGTTGTGCTGGGTCACCGCGGAGAAGTCCGCGTACAGCAGACCCTTGAAGCGCTCCTCGCTCATCAGCCGCAAGAAGAGCTCGAAGTTGCTCAGGGAGGCGCCGGGCTTGTCCAGGTCCTCGCCCGTGCCAAGGCTGGCCGCGTGCGCCACCACCACCTTCACTCCCGCGTCCAGGGCGCGGCGCAGGTGCAGGGGGTTGCCCAGGGCCTGCGCCTCCTTTCCCTCCACGGCCTGCTCCTCGCCCGCGTGGGTGATCAGCGGCATCTTCAGCTCGGCCAACTTCCGGTAGAAGGCGTCACAGCGCGGGGAGCCGGGGTGGATGTTCATGGCGTTGGGCAGCCACTTCACCGCCCGAGCGCCCAGCGCCGCGACACGCTCGAGCTCGTCCACCGCGTCCGCCCGGTAGGGGTGGATGGAGGCGCCAGCCAGCACGTGCTGCGGATTGTCCTGCGCGAGCTTCAGCACGTAATCGTTCGGAGTGTGGAACTCGCTCAGCTCGGGGTGAGGCTGGCCCTGCTCGTCGTGCACCGAGTCGAAGGCGAGCACGAGCGCTCGGCCGCGCATGGACGGGGCCTCGAGCAGGGACAGGAGCCGCTCGCGGTACTGGCGGTCGGCGTTCGCTTCGTCCTCCACTCCGGCGGCGTGGCGGTACATGGAGAACTTGAGGAAGGTGAGTGGGTGGCGGACGGGCTGGCTCGTCCGCGGGTTGACGTAGCAGCCCGTGCAATCCGTGCCGAGCCCCACAATGTGCACGTGGCAGTCCACCATCCGCGCCGGGTCCACTCCCTCCCACGCCTTGTCCACCATCGCCAGCGCCTCGGCGCTCAGGGGGCTGTCCGGAGGAGCACTGCGCGCCAGCCGCGAGAGACCCCAGCGGGCTGACAGCGTGCCCGCGCTCAGGACGCTCAGGGAGTAGAGGAGGTGTCGCCGTTTCACGAGGGGAGTCTACACGCACTGGGCTCGAGGCCGGCTGCACCTGCCTGCCAGGTCTCCCGGCCAGCGGTCAGAGCATCTTGCCAGGGTTGAGGATGCCCAGCGGATCCACCGCGGCCTTGATGGCGAGGTGGAGCCGCATCGCCTCGGGGCCGAGCTGGTGGGCGAGGTAGGGGCGCTTGAGCGTGCCCACGCCGTGCTCGCCGGTGATGGTTCCTCCCAGCTCTCCCACCACGCGGAGGATGTCATCGAACGCCGCCTGGGCCCGAGCCACGGCCTCCGGATCATTCCGGTCGAAGACGAGCGTGGGGTGCATGTTCCCATCCCCCGCGTGCCCGAAGGTGCCGATGAGCACGCCGCGTTGCTCGGCGATGCGCTCGACCGCCGCGAGCAGGTCCACGATGCGCGAGAGCGGCACGGCCACGTCATCCAGCAGCGTGGTCCCCTGTCTCTCCAGCGCGGGGAAGGCCAGCCGGCGCGCACCGAGCAGCAGCTCTCCCTCGGCCTCGTCCGCGGACTGTGCGAGGAAGGTGGCTCCCGCTGCCTCGCAGGCCGCTGCCATCCGCGTGCACTCCGCCACGCCTTGCTCTCCACCGGCATCAGAGCGCGCCAGCAGGAGCGCCGCAGCGTCGACGTCCAAGCCCATGGGCCGGTAGGCCTCGACGGCGCGGACCGTGGCTCGGTCCATCAACTCCAGGAGCGATGGCCGGGTGCCGGTCATGATCTCCGTGACGGCCGCGCCCGCCGCGACGAGCGTCGGGAAGGAAGCCACCAGGGTCGTGGCCTTGGGCGGACGCGGACGGAGCCTCAGGGTGGCCTCGGTGATGATGCCCAGCGTGCCCTCGGAGCCCACGAACAGGCGCGTGAGATCATAGCCCGCCACGTTCTTGTGCGTGCGGCCCCCGGTGCGGACGAGGGCGCCGTCCGCGAGCACGGCCTCCAGGCCCAGCACGGCATCCCCCGTCACGCCGTACTTCACGCAGCACAGGCCGCCCGCATTGGTCGCGAGGTTGCCGCCGATCGTCGAGAACTCCCAGCTCGCGGGATCGGGCGCGTACCAGAGCCCCTGCTCCGCGGCCGCGGCCTTGAGCGCGCCGTTGATCACCCCGGGTTGAACCACGGCGAACAAGCCTCGCCGGTCGAGCTCGAGGATCCGGTTCATCCTCGTGAGCGAGAGCACGATGCAGCCCTCCAGGGCGTTGGCACCCCCGGTCAGCCCCGAGCCCGCTCCCCGGGCCACCACCGGAACGCGGTGCGCGGAGGCGACACGGAGCACGGCCTGGACTTCGCGCGTCGAGGCCGGGCGCACCAGCACGCACGGGGTGCCCGCCGCCACCCATGCGGCCTGATCCCGGCGATGAGCCTCGAGCACATCGGGGTCGGTGACCAGCCCCTCGGGTGGGAGCACTTCCGCGAGGTCTCCCAACAGGTTCGCGCCCATGGGCGCGGACGGTACCATGAGCTGTCATCCCCTCCGGACCGAGCCTGGCGCGGTTCACGGCGGGTGGGTGCCTTCGGCAGCGCGTGCTCGGGGAGGTGTGCCATCACACCGCCGAGGCTTGCCCGATGGTGCGCCGCGTCGTTGCCGGCTTGTCACCCGCCAGTGTTACCTTGCGCGCCTTCACAGAGGACGCATGCGTCCCAACAAGGAGCCTTGCCTGAGTCTGCATTCCACCCTTCGCCGTTCTCTCCGCACCCTTCGCTTCTCCGCCGCGATCCCGCTCGCCGCCGCCTGCGCCCTGGCGCTGACCGGCTGCAGCGATGATGACAAGCAGGTCGTCGACGATCCCACCGTCTCGCTGCTCCCCAAGCAGCTCGTGGTCGGCCATCGCGGTGCCCCCGCTTGGCGGCCGGAGCACACGATCGCCAGCTATACCAAGGCGATCGCAGATGGTGCGGACATCATCGAGCCGGACGTCGTGTCGACCAAGGATGGGTATCTCGTGGCCCGTCACGAGAACGACATCACCGGCACCACCAACGTGTCGACCGTGACGAAGTACGCGGATCGCAAGACCACCAAGACCGTGGATGGCGTGCAGATCACCGGCTGGTTCACCGAGGACTTCACGCTGGCCGAGCTCAAGGAGCTGCGGGCGCGCGAGCGGATTCCCCAGGTCCGCCCGGACAACACGCAGTACAACGATCAGTTCGAGATCCCCACGCTCACCGAGATCATCGCGCTGGCCGAGCAGAAGTCCGCCGAGACTGGCCGCACCATCTACATCTTCCCGGAGACCAAGCACCCGACCTACTTCCAGTCCATCGGGCTGCCGCTGGAGGACCGGCTGATCAACGAGCTGAAGGCCCACGACTTCACCGCCACCAAGACCAAGGTCTTCATCCAGTCCTTCGAGCTGGCCAACCTGAAGTACATCCGCTCGAAGATCGGCACCTCACAGCCGAACTGGGTCCTGGTGCAGCTGCTGGACGATGCGGCCAAGCAGCCCTACGACTTCGTCGCGGCGGGCGACAAGCGCACCTATGGCGATCTGACGACCGCGGAGAGTCTGAAGGACATCGCCACCTACGCCGACAGCATCGGGCCCTACAAGATGCACCTCATCAGCGTGGACGGCTCCGGCAACCTCATGCCGGCCTCGGATGTGGTGCGCAATGCCCACCTGAACAAGATGCTGGTGATCCCGTGGACCTTCCGCCCGGAGAACACCTTCCTGCCCGCGTCGCTCAAGTCGACGGGGACGGACAACACGCGCAATCCCGAGGGCTCGGTCACGGAGATCCAGTCCTATCTCAAGGCTGGCATCGACGGGTTCTTCACCGATGACCCGGCGATCGGCCGTCAGGCGGTGGATACCTTCCAGCGCTGAGTCGCGCGCCGCCTGCCCTGGGCGCGGGTCGCTCGGGGCAGGCCGGCGGCAGTGCATCGGCTGCCCGCCATTGCTGGAGGTGGGCTCTCAGAGACGGCCGTTGATCCTTCGGTCCGGTTCCCAGGGCAGGATGTAGGTAAGGCCCACGGCGAGCCAGGTCCCGCCCGCGTTGTAGTAGCCGACATCCTCCACCTCGCCCCGGGCGAAGATCTCCCGGAGCTCGAAGCAGACTCCCCAGGTCGGGTTGAGGCGCAAGGTGGCCCCCGCGGTCAGCCCGAAAGCCGTGCCGCCGTTCTCCACCGCGCGCCCCCCATCGAAGTAGGCGGCGGCGATGTGAGGCCCGGCGAGCAGGCCCACCGCGGGGATCAGCCCTGCGGGGCCGAGCTCGAAGCGCTTCTGGAAGCGCAGGCCCAGCATCGCTCCATAGGTGACGGTATTCAGCCCCGGCTTGCCCGTGAGCGCCAGTCGCTCATACGAGGCGAACAGATCAGCGCCCACCTCGATCAGGTTCGTCACCGAGTATCCGAAGGTGGCCGTCAGGGCTGGGCCCCCGAACGAGCCCCGGGAGCGCGGCAGGCCCTGGTGATCCGGATTGGAATAGTAGTTGTTGTAGAAGGTGAAGTTGGGCGCGTAGCGCCAGCCCCCCACGACGGAGATTCGGTTCGTGCCCTCGAGCTTCGGAGGGCCCTCGTCGTCGTACTGGGCGAAGGCGACCGAGGTGGTGAGCGTCACGAGGAGAAGGAGCACGCCGCGCATGGCTGCATCCTCCCCTCCGAGCCCGGGCAGGACAAGAGAAGGGCCGGTTCTGGGCTCTGTCACTCGCTGCTCACCCCGGGAATGGGGGTGGGTGGCATCCGGGAGTCAGGTAGGTTATTCCCTGGGCGACGCGAGCAGTCCGGCGGCTCGGGTGGGACACGGTCATGGATCTCGGCAAGGCGGGTTGGCTCTCCTCGATGATTGAGGAGGTGGTGGTGGCTCATCGCCATGTGCCCCCGCCCGCGCTGGCGCCCAGCCTGTCCGAGCCCCGGGCCTCTGGGCGGGCTCGGGCCCGCGCCTATCTGCGCCAGATGCTGCGCGCTTCGGGCCTGCTGTATGGCACGCCGATGGAAGGTGCTCCGGCCGTGGAGGGTGGCTCGCCCGCTGGGGTGGCAGGGGCTCGAGCGCGTGCGCCCGAGGAGCAGCTCTTCCTCGCGGTGGTTCGCACCCTGACGCGGATGGCGCTGGACATTGCCCGCCTCACAGGCGCTTCGGATCGGCCTCGGCAGGACCAGCTCCTGCTGCTGTTCGCCGTGTTCACCGGCCAGCTGGAGGTGGCGGACTCCATCCACGTGAGGTTGCAGGGGGGGCTCGAGATCTCCCGGCGGCTTCAGGGCAAGGTGGAGGGGGCGCTGGCCCGCCGGGCCATCTCGCTGGCGGGAGATCCGGTGTACGGCCTGGTGCTTCATAACGGAGCGCTGTACGCGGACGCGCAGATGTTTGGCCGGCAGGCGATCGACTATTTCTCCCGAGGGTTCTTCCAGCGCGGGGCGGCGCAGCGCCGCATCGACTTCGCGGCGAAGCAGAAGGCGCTGTTGGTGAAGGTGCTGGCGGGGCTGGCCTGTGCGGACCGCGAGCCGAGCTATGCCACGCGCCGGGCCATTCTCCGGCAGGTGGAGGATCTGGCGCTGCCGGATCCGATCGAGTCCGAGCTGAAGGCGGCGGTGAAGAAGTCCTTCGAGCACCGGCTCGCGGTGCGCACCATGGTGGCCGAGGTGCGCAGCAAGGACATGCAGCACTTCATCCTGGAGCAGACGTTGCTGGCCTCGCTGGTGGACGGGCAGCGCTCCCGAGGCGAGCGCGCCTTCATCCAGGAGCTGGCCCATGCGCTGCGTGTGCCGGATGAGGAGCTGCACCGGCTGGAGCTGGAGATGGCCGAGTTCTACGCGCGGCACCGCTCGGTGGTGGATGTGTTCACGGTGTCGGCCGCCGCGGGGGTGATGGGCGAGGACTTCGTCAGCCGGATGCAGGAGGCGCTGGAGAAGAACTTCCACCGGCTGATGCAGGAGGCGCGGGAGACGGGAGACCTGGCGGTGCTGCTGGCCAAGGCGGCGCGAGGCCAGAGCCTGACGCGGGAGGAGCGCAAGCGGATGCGGGCCCAGCTCATCGACGTGGCCAAGGCGATCCCCGCGCTGGCGATCTTCGTCGCGCCGGGCGGGGTGCTGCTGCTGATTGCCCTGTCCAAGGTGCTGCCCTTCAGCCTGCTGCCCAGCTCGTTCCAGGACGAGCCCACGCCCATGCCGGACGCCGAGTCCAAGGAGCTGGGCTCGGGCGCGGAGGACTCCGAGGCCCCCGAGCGCCAGGTGGTGTGAGGATCTCCTCGTGAGAGACGGCCCCATCCGGCGCTTCATCAAGAGGCTCGCGCTGTGGCGCTACTCCTTCGATCTCGGAGTCACCCGGTGGATCCTCCGAGCCCGGGGAGAACCGCGCTATCGCCTGACGGGCTCGTGCACTGGCTGCGGCAAGTGCTGCGAGTCGCCGATGATCCCGGTGAGCACGCCTGTGTTCCGGCTGCGCTCGCTGCGCTGGATTGCGCTGACCTGGCACCGCGTCATCAACGGCTTCGAATTCATGGGCGAGGACCGGAGGCAGAAGATCTTCGTGTTCCGTTGTACGCACTACGATCCGGCTACCAGGCAGTGCGACTCGTATGACAGCCGGCCGGGGATGTGCCGGGACTATCCGCGCAACCTCCTGTACTCCGCGCTCCCGGAGTTCCTGCCCGAGTGCGGCTATCAGGCCCTCTACAAGAAGGCCGAGGGGCTGCGGAAGTCCCTGGAGCGCGCGAACCTTCCGCCCGAGAAGCTCGAGGAGCTGCTCAAGAAGCTCCACCTTCAGGACAAGCCCGACAAGAAGTGACTCCGCATCAACCGGCTTCGCCTGGGCGCGGAGGGGCACTTCGTCCAGCCCGGCGCTGGACGCTGATCATGGCCGCGCCGGAATGAAGGGGTATGGTGTGCCGTAGGCAGCGGCCCCTTCGTATTCCCGGAGGCGCTGCACGACAGGGGGTGCAGTGATGAGACGAGCCACCTTCCAGCGTGGCCTTGAAGTGGCCGCGCGCCTGCGCGGGCGCCGTCTGTGGAAGCGGGGGACGTGAGATGAGTGCCTCGGATCTGGCGCTGGATCCACGCGCCGCGACCGAGCAAGTCCGCACGCGGCTGCTGAGGTTCATCCTCGCCGCCGTCATCCTCACCCACCTGCTGCTGATTGCCTCGGTGTGGGGCCGCTGGAGGGACATTGCCCTCATCACGGGCGTCTTCCTCCTCGTGGTAGTCCTCAACATGGTGCTGGCTCAGCCCTTCTTCTCGGCGCGCACGCGCAGCACCGAGACCCTCCGGCTGCTGGGCAACATGGTGGCCACTCTCGCTTATGGCCACTTCACCCAATGGGCGCTGCCCGTCTGGCTCTACCTGCCGCTGGATGCCCTCTGGGTGGACACCCATCACGAGTGGAGGGGGCTCGTGGTGCTGTTCGGGCCGTTCCTGGTGGTGGGGTTCGTCGCCGTGGCGGAGGGCTGCTCTCCGCTGGTGCCGCTCGTCTTCATCATCCTCTCGGTGCTCGCCCACGCCATCGCGGCCGCCCGGGTGCTCCTGCTGCATCGGGTGCTGGAGCACCTCGAACAAAGGCACCAGGAGCTCGGGCGGGCTCACGAGAAGCTGGCCCTGGCCGACCAGCGGGGCCGCGAGCAGGATCGGCTCTCCAGCCTGGGCCTGCTCGCCGCGGGCATCGCCCATGAGATCAACAACCCGCTCGCCTATGTGAAGAGCAACGTGAACGCCCTGCTGCGAGACTTGCGAGCCCAGCAGGAGCTCCCTGCCGAGCTGGCCGAGTACGTCACCGAGGTGCTCCCGGCCACCCTGGATGGCATCCAGCGGATCGCCACCATCGTCTCGGACCTGCGCCGCTTCGCACGTGGGGATCCCGAGCCCATGGTCGAGTACGACCTGAACGAGGAGATCCACGCCGCCCTGCGCATCACCCATGCCCGGCTCGAGGCGCGGTGCCAGGTGGTGCTGGAGCTGGGCGCGCTGCCGCGCATGGTCGGCAGGCCGCAGCAGATGACCCAGGTGCTCATCAACCTGCTCATCAACGCGGCGCAGGCCATGCCCGAGCGGGGGACGATCCACCTCTCCACCCGCCAGGAGGGCGAAGAGGTGGTGCTGGTGGTGCGGGACACCGGCCACGGCATGCCCCCGGAGGTGCGCGAGCGGCTCTTCCAACCCTTCTTCTCCACCAAGCCGCTGGGGGAGGGGACAGGAATGGGGCTGGCCGTGGTCCACGGCATCGTCTCCGCCCATGGCGGACGCATCCAGGTGGAGAGCGAGCCCGGCCAGGGGAGCACCTTCACTCTCTGGTTGCCGCGCGTGCCGCCCGCCCGTTCCTGACGCGCAGCGCCAACCTGTTCGCTGCGCGTCGAGGACCGAAATGTTCCTCCAGTTCTGAACACTTCCTGCCGCGTTGAAGGCCCCCTCGTTCGACGGCCTACCGTGCAGGTCTCTAGCCTGCGCGTCGCGCGCGCCTACCTGTTTCGCTCGCTCTGCTCATATCGTGCGCAACTGCGCTCCCCGGGGCTCCACCTCGGGGATGGCGCGTGGCCCCCACACACCCGAAAGGCGGTCCAGAGATGTCGAAGATCTACGAAGCCCCCAATCAGCCCGGCAGCAAGGTCCAGTTCGCCAGCCGTTATGGCAACTACATTGGAGGCGAGTTCGTCCCGCCCGTACGCGGGCAGTACTTCGAGAACATCACCCCGGTGACGGGCAAGGCGTTCTGCGAGATTCCCCGCTCCAACCACGAGGACATCGAGAAGGCGCTGGACGCGGCCCACAAGGCCAAGGGCGACTGGGGAAGAACCTCTGTCACCACCCGCGCGGACATCCTCAACAAGATCGCCGACCGGATGCAGGCCAACCTCGAGCAGCTCGCGGTGTCCGAGACGTGGGACAACGGCAAGCCCATCCGCGAGTCGCTGGCGGCGGATCTGCCGCTGGCCATTGATCACTTCCGCTACTTCGCTGGCGTCATCCGCGCGCAGGAGGGCAGCCTGGGCGAGCTGGACAACAACACCGTCTCGTACCACTTCCAGGAGCCGCTGGGCGTGGTGGGGCAGATCATCCCCTGGAACTTCCCGCTGCTGATGGCGGCCTGGAAGCTGGCCCCTGCGTTGGCCGCGGGCAACTGCGTGGTGCTCAAGCCCGCCGAGCAGACCCCCGCCACCATCCTCAAGTTCATGGAGCTGGTGGGCGATCTGCTCCCGGCCGGCGTGCTCAACGTGGTGAACGGCTTCGGCATCGAGGCGGGCAAGCCGCTGGCCAGCAACAAGCGCGTCGCCAAGATTGCCTTCACCGGTGAGACGACCACGGGCCGCCTCATCATGCAGTACGCCTCCGAGAACCTGATCCCCGTGACGCTGGAGCTGGGCGGCAAGTCGCCCAACGTCTTCTTCGCGGACGTGTTCGACAAGAACGACGACTTCGCCGAGAAGGTGCTCGAGGGCTTCGCCATGTTCGCCCTCAACCAGGGCGAGGTGTGCACCTGCCCCTCGCGCGCCCTGGTGCAGGAGAAGGTCTACGACGCCTTCATGCAGAAGGCGATCGAGCGCACCAAGAAGATCGTCCAGGGCAACCCGCTGGACACCAGCACGATGATCGGCGCGCAGGCCTCGAACGATCAGCTGGAGAAGATCCTCTCGTACATCGACATCGGCAAGAAGGAGGGCGCCAAGGTGCTCACGGGCGGCGGCCGCGCGAAGCTGCCGGGAGCGCTGGCCGAGGGCTACTACGTGGAGCCCACCATCTTCGAGGGCCACAACAAGATGCGCATCTTCCAGGAGGAGATCTTCGGCCCGGTGGTGTCGGTGACGAAGTTCAAGGACCAGGCGGACGCGCTCTCCATCGCCAACGAGACGCTGTACGGCCTGGGCGCGGGCGTGTGGACGCGTGACACGAACACCGCGTACCGCATGGGCCGGGAGATCCAGGCGGGCCGCGTGTGGGTGAACTGCTACCACCTCTACCCGGCGCACGCGGCGTTCGGCGGCTACAAGCAGTCGGGCATCGGTCGCGAGACGCACAAGATGATGCTCAACCACTACCAGCAGACGAAGAACATGCTGGTGAGCTACGACCCGAAGCCCATGGGCTTCTTCTAGGCCAGAGCTCGAGACGAGGGAGGCACCATGAGCGTGGAGCGAGTGACGGTGACACCCAAGGCCGAGGCCCTGCTGCGCAAGCTGCAGGGGCAGTACGGCCTGCTGCTCTTCCATCAGTCGGGAGGCTGCTGCGATGGCAGCGCGCCGATGTGCTTCCCTCGGGGCGACTTCAAGATCGGCCAGCAGGATGTCTTCCTGGGGACGATCGTGGACACGCCCTTCTACATCTCCGGTCCGCAGTTCGAGTATTGGCAGCACACCCACCTGACGGTGGACGTGGTGCCGGGGCGGGGGAGCGGCTTCTCGGTGGAAGCTCCCGAGGGTGTCCGCTTCCTCATCCGCTCGCGCGTCTTCGATGACGCGGAATACCGAGCGCTCCAGGAGGCGGGGCCGCCTCCGCGCGGGCCACAGCACTGAGGTACAGGTGGGGGTGGGGGCCCAGGCTCTCACCCCCGCTCTCTTTGAGGACTGTCCAGGGGAGATGAGGATGAGCCACAAGACGACGATGGGAGTGAAGGTGGCGCGGTGCGCCGCGGTGCTGGCGCTGGTGCTCTCCGGTTGTGTCGAGCCCAAGCCCCTTCCGGCGTGCGAGCGGCTCGATCCCGGGCTGGACTGGTACGGGGCGAATCGGAACCAGATCGACGCGATGATGGAGACCTACGGCAAGTGCACCGGCTCCTACAGCACGGAAAAGAAGCCGCTGGCCGCCTTCGACTGGGACAACACCGTCGTCAAGAACGATGCCGGTGACGCCACCTTCTTCTACATGCTGGCGCACGACGAGATCCTCCAGCCTCCCGGGAAGAACTGGCGCATGACGAGCCCGTTTCTGAGTGAGGCCGCAGTCCTCGCGCTGGATGCGGCGTGCGGCGCGCTGGCGGAGCCGGGCTCGGCGCTGCCGACCTCGTCGAACGCCTCCTGCGCGAAGGAGCTCCTCTCCATCTACTCCAATGGGGTGACGGCCAGCGGCCAGACCGCATGGGCCACGTGGAACTACCGGCGCATGGAGCCTGCCTATGCCTGGGTGGCCCAGCTGCTCGCCGGCCACACCCGCGCCGAGGTGCAGAGCTTCGTCGAAGCGGCCATGGCCGAGAACCTGAGCAACCCCATCGACACGCAGCAGAGCATCGCCGGCACCTCGGTGACGCACTGGGTGCGCGTCTATGATCAGATGAAGGATCTGATCGGTCGGCTGCAGGCCAACGGGTTCGATGTGTGGATCATCTCCGCGTCACCCCAGCTCGTCGTCGAGCCCTGGGCCAAGACCGTGGGGATCGAAGCGGACCATGTGATTGGCATCCGCACGCTCGAGGTGGCCGGGAAGCTCGACTACAACCTCCAGGGTTGCGGGGACGTACCGGATGGCGCCAACGATGGCCAGGGGCGAGTCACCGGCAACAGCATGATCACCTATATCGACGGCAAGCGCTGCTGGATCAACAAGGTGGTCTTCGGAGACACGACCGCGGGTGCGCTCGACAGCGACCACGATCTGAAGCGGCACCCCGTGTTCGCCGCGGGCGACTCCGATACGGACATCACCTTCATGCAGGATTCGGGCGGGCTCAAGCTGGCCATCAACCGGAACAAGAAGGAGTTGATGTGCAACGCCTACGCCAATGCCAACGAGGGGTGGATCATCAACCCGATGTTCATCCAGCCCCGCGCTCAGCAGACGTCGCCCTATCCGTGCTCCACCACGGCCTGCAAGGCGGCTGACGGCACCCCCGGTCCCTGCAAGGACCTGGATGGTTTCATCCTCCGCGACCAGGCAGACACCGTGTTTTGAGCGGGTGGGAGGGAAGAGGGGCCGCGCTAGTGGTGCCCCTCCAGAGGGCCTTCCCCGTCCTTGAGGATGTTGTGATCGCCGTGCTGATCGTGCTGCTCGAAGGGGCCCTCGCCGTCATTGATGACGCCCGGGTTGTTGCCGATCTTTCCATCGCCGATCGTCTTGTCCGTCCCCGAGCCACCCCAGCCCTGACGGAAGCCCTCGGCGGCACCCTTGCCGGCGTTCTGTACATCCTTGGCGGCCTTGCCCACCTCTTGCCCGGCTTGACGCGCGCCCTCGCGCGCATCCGCCTTGCTGCGCTCGGAGCAACCCAGCGCGAGTCCCGTCAGCCCGAGCAGGCCCGCCACCACGAATCCCTTCCATCTCTGCCGCATCATCGTGTCTCCCAATCTTGGAGGGTCCTTGGGGAAGGTAGGCACCCCTTCCCAAGCCGTAGGAGGGAGGGGGCAGGGAGACGAGCGGTGACTGTCCTGGCAGGGTGCTCGCATCTTCTCGCCGATGCCCGGACGGCCGATGAAGGAGTACGTGTCCTTGCCCGAGGACATCCTGGGCGACGAGAAGGAGCTACGGGGCTGGATCCGGCGCTCGCTGGCGCGGCTCAGGCCCGCTCGAGCCGGAAGGCGAGCCGGCGCAGATCCTCGTTCACGTTCGCGAAGTTGGAGTTGCCCTTCTCATCCGCGAGCTGGGCCTGGATCTTCGGCAGGGCCTCGCGGGCCTTGGACGCCGCCTCCTTCGAGTCCGTCACCAGCCAGTCCAGCCCCTGGATGAGCGCCATGCGCGCATCGAGGTTCTTCTCGGAGAGCCGCTCGGCCAGCGCCGTCGCGTGCTGCGGATTGCCCGAGCGCCCCAACTCCAGCGCCGCGCGCTCCACCACTCGGGGCTCCTTGTCCGTCAGCTTCGGAACCCAGCAGCCCGGGTCCGCGGTGCACACCTTCGCCGCCTCCAGCACCTTGGCGTAACGCAGGATCGCCTCGCCTCGCTTCAGCCCGAGCGCCTCGGGGTTGTCGCAGCCCTCGCCACCGTCCCGCTGGCACTCCTTGGCGGTGAGGGCGGGCTCGTTCTGCGCCCACTTCGAGAAGAGCTGCTGCTCCTGCGCGTTGCCCAGCATCGCCACGCCGCGCATGGCCGCCTCCCGGGCGTACCAGTCTCCCTGGCCCGCCGCCTTCTCCAGCGCCGGCAGCGCGTCTCGCCCGCCCAGCAGCACCAGCGCCCGCACGTAGGAGGTGCGCACCGTCGGGTCCTCCTCGGAGAGCAGCGCGGAGATGGGGCGCACCGCCGCCGCCCGCATCCGCCCCAGCGCGTCCGCCGCCTGCATCCGCACCACTGCCTGGATCTGCGCGTCTGGGTTCGTGAACGACAGCAGCTTGAGCAACGCCGCCTCCGCGCGGCGGTCCTTCAAGTCCCCAAGGATCTGCGCGCCCTTCATGGCGTAGCTGGCCGGGTTGACGCCGTTCTGCTGTACCCACTTGGCCAGCTCCGCGTCCCGGCCCTCCATCGCCGCGAGCAGCGCGTCCACCGCCGGAGTGCCCATCTGGTACAGGGCGAAGGAGCTCTCCACATAGAAGGAGATGTGCTGGCGCTCCTTGGTCAGCATCCGCATGAGCGTGGGCACCGCGCGCGCGTCGCCAATGCGGCCCAGCGCCTCGATGGCCTTCTTGTTGAGGAAGGGCTCGGAGCTGTCATCCGAGACGAGCTGCAGCAGCGGCTCCACGGCCTGGGGCGCGCGCAGGGTCCCCAGCGCCTGGATGGCCTCGATGCGGGTGTAGTTGTCCTTGGCGCGCAGTAGGCCCGTGAGCGCGGGGACCGCCTTCGGGTCTCCCAGCTGGCCCAGCGCCGCCGCCAGCGCCTTGTTGGCCAGGGCCGTGTCGGTGTCCGTGGCGCTCGGATCCAGGGCCGCCTGCAGCGGTTCCAGGGAGCTGGGGCTCTTCAAGTCCCCGATGGCGCGCGCCAGGGCGGCCTTCACCTCGGGCTTCTTCTCCGCGGCGAGCCGGGCGTGCAGCATGGGCAGGAAGCTCTCCTGGAGGTTGCCGGAGGTGCGCAGCGTCTCCACCACCTGCACCCGGCCGTCCGCCCGGTGCGCTCCGTTGAGCTGCTTGTCCCAGTATTCGGGCGTCTTCGGATCGCCCTTACACCCAGGGAGGACAGCGAGGGCGAGCACAAGGCTCAGCGCGGCAAGGCAGCGGGGCATGGGGCCTCCTGGGCGGCGGTGTGGCGGGTGATGTCGAGTGTCGTACCGCTCCTTGAAAGAACGGGTCAAACCCCCCGGATTGAATGAGGTAGTCTGGTCAACGACATGTCCTCAGAGACCGTCATTGGTTCACAGAAGCGTGCCTGGAAGCGCCGGACGTACCTCATCGATCGGGAGTTCCAGCTCAAGTACATCTTCATGCTGGGTTCCATTGGAGCCGGCAGCATCGGCCTGTTCGGGGCGCTGGCGTGGTGGGCTCACACCGCGGCGCTCGAGGCAGGCTCGGGCTCCGAGGGCTTCGCCGGGATGACGATCCTCTGGCTCACCTTGCTGGCGGTGGTGGGCACGGCGGTGGCGCTCGGGCTCTTCGGGCTCGTGTTCACCCACCGGGTGGCGGGTCCGGTGCACGTGATGAACCTCTACGTGGAGGCGCTGGCGGCGGGGCACTACCCGCGGCTGCGCCCGCTGCGGAAGTACGACGAGCTGAAGAAATTCTTCGATCGCTTCAGCCAGGCGGTGGAGCGCATCCGCGCGCGCGAGGCGGACGAGGCCCAGACGCTCAGCCGGGCCCTGTCCGTCTTCCAGCCCCTGGCCAACACGGAAGAGGCTCGCGCCGCGCTCAAGGCGCTCGAGGAGCTCCATTCACGCAAGCGCGAGGCGGTGGACAAGCCCGTCAGCGGCAGCCACCCGGTGGCCCGATGAGCAAGCCCCGGATTGTCTTCATGGGCACGCCCGAGTTCGCCGTGGCGTCGCTCTCGGCCTGCTTCGACATTGGCGAGGTGGTGGCCGTCGTCACCCAGCCGGACAAGCCCAAGGGGCGCGGCAACGCCCTCTCCCTCTCCCCGGTGAAGGCGCTGGCGCTCGAGCGCGGGGTGACGGTGCTCCAGCCCCAGAAGCTGCGCACTCCGCCGTTCTCCGAAGAGCTGCGCAAGCTGGCTCCTGACGTGTGCGTGGTGACGGCGTACGGGAAGATCCTCCCCAAGGATGTGCTGGAGGTGCCGCCGCACGGCTGCGTCAACGTGCACGCCTCGCTGCTGCCGCGCTTCCGGGGCGCCGCTCCCATCCAGTGGGCCATTGCGCACGGAGACACGGAGACGGGCGTGGCCCTCATGCGCATGGATGAGGGGCTCGACACCGGGCCGGTGATTGCCATGAAGCGCATGCCCATCACTCCGGAGGACACCAGCGCCAGCCTCCACGAGAAGCTCTCCCGGCTCGGTGGGGAGATCCTCCGCGAGTCCCTCCCGGCCTACCTGCGTGGGGAGCTGAAGCCCGTCTCGCAGCCCTCCGAGGGAATGGTGCTCGCGCCCATCATCCAGAAGGAGGATGGGCTGCTCGATTTCACCAAGCCCGCGGTGCAACTGGAGCGCCGGGTGCGTGCCTTCACCCCGTGGCCAGGGGCGTACACCGGGCTGAATGGGGCCCGGCTCAAGGTGCACCGGACGAAGGTGGGCACGGGGAAGGGCGCTCCCGGCACGGTGCTGGTGGCGAGCCATGAGGGAATCGAGGTGGCGTGTGGCGAGGGCTCGATCGTGCTGTTGGAGGTCCAGCCGGAGGGCAAGCGGGTGATGAGCGCCGCCGAGTTCCTCTCGGGCCGGAAGCTGGCACCGGGCAGCCAGCCGTTCTCGGCCCCGGTGGAGAGCAAGAACTGAGGCTGTTGGAGCGAGGAGAGGAGACGCGCGGATGACGATGAGACTGCTGGTGTTGCATGGGCCGAACCTGAACCTCCTGGGGGAGTGGGAAGGCACCGCGGGCGGGCGGCTCGAGGATCTCAACAGCGCGCTCCGCGCTCGGGCTGCCAGCCATGGCCTGGAGCTGAAGATCGTCCAGTCCAACCACGAGGGCGTGCTCATCGACACCCTTCAGGCCGAGCGACGCGGCATCGACGGCGTGGTGGTGAACCCCGCCGGCCTGTTCGGCTCGTACGCGCTGAAGGACGCCCTGGAGGCCGTGGGCGTGCCCGCCGTCGAGGTTCACCTGGATGGTGCCCGCGCCAAGCAGTCCGTGGTGAAGGAGGCGTGCGCGGCA
>NZ_JBJMQP010000112.1:0-59796 GCF_045802625.1 Hyalangium sp.
CCCGAGGCGCTCCCCTCGGGAGGCACGAGCCCCTGCCACAAGCGGGGATCCACCTGCACGAAGAGGTAGTCCCACTTGCCCCGGAGTTCCTGCGCCAGCTGCTGGAGCGCCTGGGCCGCGGCCGGGCCGTTGGGAGCCTGGAGGCGATAGGACGGCACCTCCCCGCGGCGGAACTCCGGCACGGGCTCCGGCGGGCTTGGCTGCGCGGACGCGACCAGCTCCACCCGGAGGATGTGGTCCTGATAGCTCTGGTGAGTGGCCTCGGCCACGTTCTGGATCAGTCCCTCCAGCACCACATCGGAGGCATCCGTCCGGAACAGCACCACCTCGGGCGGCGGCGCCAGCTGGGACAACCCCTGCGCGATCCGCTGCCAGACCTCCGCTGGAGACGAGGCGACGGAGCTCGCGAAGAGCGGGGAGCTGCGAATCAACAGCTCACTGCTCCGCTGGGGCAGGACGGCCACCCGCGCGGAGTCCGAGTGGACCTTCACCGTGCTCGGCGCCGGCGCATCACTGTGGAGCACCACGTCGCCGAAGAGGCTCCCCGGGTAGAGCGCTCGGGTGAGGACCGGCTGGCTCTCGGACCCTTGCGGCTCCCGCCACTCCCCCAGCATGCCCTCCAGCACCAGGAAGACCCCCTTGTGCTGATGGTCCGTACTCCCCTGCGGGATGATGACCGGATCCGCGTTCTGGCTGCGCTCGAAGGGGAGCACATCCGCCGTGTCGAGCAGGGCGTGCAGGTGCCGCACCCCGGCCTGCTGGAACTGCACCATGCTGCGGAGCCCGTTGAAGAAGGTGCGCCGGGAGCGGTGGAGCTCCGTCTGATCGTCGAGGATCTGCTCCAGCGCCCCCGCCTCCTGCTCCGGCAGGGAGCGCAGCCCCCGCTCGGTCAGCAGCAGCACCCGGCTGGCGGACACGGACTCGAGACGGAGGGCGGCTCGCGCGACACGCAGCCGCTCGGCGGCCGGATTCGGGTTGACCCACACGTCCCCGCGATAGAGGGTCCGATGCGGCGCCAGCGCCCCGGGGAAGACCTGGAGCAGGGACAGCTCCCCCGAGAGGACGATCATGAGCCTCGGCGTCCCGTCGCCGCTCAGCTCCTGGCTGGGGAAGAGCCGGGTCTCCCGAGGGAAGACCTTCGTCTCGAAGTGCTGCTGGACCTGCTCCGGGTGGGACTCCAACCACCGGCGCAGAGGCCCGAAGTGCAGCGGGGGAATGCTCGTATCCGGTACGTCCGGAGCCTCGGCCGCGGTGCGCTCGCTCGTCATGGGGTCTCCTCCTTTACTACGACGCCGGGTGCGGCGGAGCGGTTGAACGCACGGCGAGCAACCGCGAGACGCTTTCACGGAGCCCCCCGGCTCTGAGAGGATGCACGGGTGCTCGGCGGAGCGGCCCCCCGCCTCACGCACGGAAATTCCAGGACTTGGGTGACTCCATGCAAGAAGATCTGTCCTCGCTGGTGGTGGCGCTGTCGAAGTCGGGGGATTTCGAGGATGCAGCCACCCGGACCCTGGCAAGCCTGATGCTCCGCACGGAGCGGACGATCGCCGCCAGCAAGTTCGCCGGGCATGGCCGGGTGCTCCGAGGCATGGTGCACCTGCGGCCCTCGGGCGGCTACCTGAGGCTGGCCATCCTGGAGCAAGGCGCCACCGCGGTGCAGTCGGCTGGCAGCGCCGGGCCTCGCGGAGCTCCGAGCCTGGTGTCCGCCACGGCGTGGCGCTCGGTGGTGCAGCACGCGTGCCCGGTCTTCATCGACGTCACCCTGGGGACGCTGCGGCCGTACTCGCCGCAGTCCCCGAACAAGATCGAGGAGCTGCTGCCGGGCAGCTTCAGCAGCCAGGAGAGCCGGCAGAGCTTCCTGAGCCGGCAGGCCTCGCACGTGTGCGTGATTCCGCTGCGCACGCTGGGCTCGGGGATCGGCGGGATGATCTCGCTGGAGGCGGACAGCCCCACGGCGATGGGCCAGGACTTCGTGTGGCGCGAGTGCGTGGAGCAGCTGCAGACGATCGCGGAGATCGCGGCGCCCTACCTCACCGGCCTGCCCTTCCGCCCGGCGCCCCAGGTGGAGGTGGACGAGTTCCTGCCCGTGGTGGGCTCGTCCATGGCGAACCTGCTGCCCATCCTGAACGTGTTCGCCCAACAGGAGGAGAGCATCCTCATCAGCGGAGCGACGGGCGCGGGCAAGTCGCGGCTGGCGCGCTGGGTGCACGCGCGCTCGAGCCGGCGCAAGGGCCCCTTCGAGGTGCTGGATCTGATCGCCGTGCCCGAGGATCTGCAGATGGCGGAGCTCTTCGGGTGGAAGAAGGGCGCGTTCACCGGCGCGGTGAAGGACAGCCCGGGCAGCATCGGCAGGGCCGAAGGCGGCACGCTCTTCATCGACGAGATCGACAAGCTGTCGCTCAAGGCGCAGGCAGGCCTGCTCCGGGTGCTGGAGGAGCGCTCCTACCGGGTGCTGGGAGACGGGGTGGGAGATCGCGGCGCGGACGTGCGGTTCATCATCGGCACGAACGTGGACCTGCGCGAGGCGGTGCGCGCCGGGCGCTTCCGTGAGGACCTGTACTACCGCATCAACGTGCTGCCGCTCCGAGTGCCCTCCCTGGACGAGCGCCGGGATGAGATCCCGCTCTGGTCCAACTACATGGTGAACCGGCGGCACAAGGAGCAGTTCCCCCAGGGCCAGGCGCGGCTGACGCCCGAGGCCGAGCAGGCGCTGAGCCGGCGCACGTGGCCGGGGAACCTGCGGCAGCTCGACAACATCATCCGCCGGGCCTACACGCTGGCGCTGGTGGAGCACGGGGCCACGCCGGAGCTGACGCTGGCGGATGGGCACATCGCGCGGGCGCTCGAGTACGAGGTGGGCACGAGCGAGGCGGGCGAGAAGGCGTCCCACTCGCTGACGGAGGCCTTCCGCGCGGCGGCCACCGCCTTCATCGCCGAGGCCAAGCGCCGCGGCACCCCGCTGGATCTGGGGCTGGCCGAGTCCCTGGTGGGCATGGTGCTGGGGCAGGCTGTACAACAGATGGGCCGCGAGGAGGCCTTCCGGCTGCTGGGGCGCGAGAACCTGCTGAAGAACCGCAACCACCACAAGGTGCTCAAGCGCGAGCTGGAGAAAGTGGAGGCCCTCTACAAGGAGCTGGGCGAGAGCGCCTCTCCGTTCGGCACGCTGCTGGCCGAGGACGAAGCGGCCTGAGGTGGCCTAACGGGTACCCCTTCCCGCGCGAGCAAGGCATTAGCGACGTCTTACTTCATACAACTGGTCAGGTAGTATCAGGTTCGGGCCCCAAGCCGATTGACTGGCACGGGACGCTCAGCCCATACGAACCGATCAGGACAACCGCGCGATGCCTCCCACTCCCATGCAACCCCTGCGACTGGCCCCGCGCGACGTCGAACTGGACCGGCGCGGCGACGGCAGCCTCGTGCTGCGATCACGCCAGCCGCTGGGGCCGCATGCCCGCGCCGTCGGCGAGTGGCTGATCCACTGGGCAGCCAAGACACCGGACCGGCTGTTCCTCGCCGAGCGTGTGAATAACGAATGGCGGACGTCGAGCTACGCGCAGACGCTCGACGCGGTGCGCCGGATCGGCCAGTCGCTGCTGGATCGCGGCCTCGGCCCGGAACGGCCTGTTGCCATCCTTTCGGACAACTCCATCGATCACGCGCTGCTCGCGCTGGGCGCGATGCACGTGGGCGTGCCGGTCGCGCCGATCTCGCCAGCCTATTCCCTGATGTCGTCGGACTTCGCGAAGCTGCGGGCGGTGTTCGAGCTGCTCCGGCCGGGCCTCGTCTGGACCGCGGACCCGAAGCGCTTCGCGCCAGCGCTGGCCGCGGTCGGTGCATCCGTGACGGCGATCGGCGAACTCACCGCGGCGCCCGCCAACCCCCAGGTTGACGAGGCCTTCGCTCGCCTGATGCCAGACACGGTCGCGAAGATCCTATTCACCTCGGGTTCCACGGGTACTCCCAAGGGAGTGATCACCACGCACCGGATGCTGACGGCCAACCAGACCCAGATCGTGCAAGCCTGGCCGTTCATGGAGGACGAGCCTCCCGTGCTCGTCGACTGGCTGCCCTGGAACCACACCTTTGGCGGCAACTTCACCTTCGGGCTGGTGCTGCGCAACGGCGGTACGATGTATATCGATGGCGGCAAGCCGGTACCTGGCCTGATCGACACGACGGTGCGCAACCTCCGCGAGATCGCACCCAACCTGTACTTCAACGTGCCTCGCGGCTTCGACCTGCTGCTCTCGTTCCTGGAGCGCGACGCCGAGCTGCGACGCAACTTCTTCTCGCGCTGCAAGTTCGTCTTCTACGCAGCCGCGGCCTTGTCGCAGAACCTGTGGGACCGGTTCGAGAAGCTGGCGCGGGCCGAGCGCGACGGCAACGTGCTGCTGGTGTCGGCCTGGGGCTCGACCGAGACGGCGCCGCTGGCCACCGCGGTGCATTGGCCTATCCAAAAGGCTGGCTGCATCGGGTTGCCGGTCCCTGGCTGCGAGCTGAAGCTGGTGCCGACCGCGGGGAAGCTCGAGGCCCGGGTCCGAGGACCGAACGTCATGCCCGGCTACCTCCACCGGGCAGACCTGACGGCGGCGGCCTTCGATGAGGAGGGCTTCTACCGGATTGGCGACGCTCTCAAGTTCGAGGATCCCTCCGATCCGGCCCGCGGAGTGGCTTTTGATGGGCGAGTCGCCGAGGACTTCAAGCTGTCCAACGGCACCTGGGTGCACGTGGGCGCGCTGAGGGTAGCGCTGATCGCCGCGGCCGACCCGTTGGTCCAGGACGCGGTCATCACCGGCCATGACCGCGACGAGGTCGGCGCGTTGCTGTTCCTCAACCCGGTCGCGGCCTCCGGGCTTCCTGCCGAAGAGATCCGCTCGAGGATCCGCGAGGCGCTGCGCCGGCTCGCGGCTGGAGGGGGCGGAAGCTCGACTCGGATCGGGCGGGCCCTGGTGCTCGAGGAAGCTCCGCGGCTGGACCTCGGAGAGATCACCGACAAGGGATATCTCAACCAGCAGGCGGTACTCGAGTCGCGCCGCCCCTTCGTCGACGCGCTGTATGCCGAGACACCAGCAGCAGTGGTAATCCGGGTCACTTCATGACCTACGGAATATAAAGCTCGCCGTGGCCACCTTGACCTCCTCCTTGACGACCCCACCCCAAGCTGTCTGCCTCTCCCACGAATTCCTGACCCTGGAAGACATTGTTGCCGTAGCGCGCCACGGCCACCCTGTCGAACTCAGCTCCAACCCTGACTTCCGCCACCTCATCGAAGAAAGCCGCCGCACCCTCGAACGCAAGCTCGTCCAAGGTGAGATCATCTACGGGGCCAACACAGGCTTCGGCGGCAATGCCCGGTTGGTCATTCCCGGCGACGAGCTCGCGCACCATCAAGAGAACCTGCTGGAGTTCCTGTCCTGCGGAGTAGGAGAACCGCTCCCCGAGGACGCCGTGCGGGCGGCCATCCTGCTGCGTGCGAACGCGTTGGCGCGCGGGCTCTCAGGAGTCCGTATCGGGGTGATCGAGCGGCTGCTCGATCTGTTGAACCACCGCATCACCCCCGTGGTTCCGCGCTTCGGTTCCGTGGGGGCCAGCGGCGACCTATGCCCCTCCGCGTACATCGCGCGCGCCATGCTGGGCCGCGGAGAGGTCTCCTATCAAGGCTCCCGCACGTCGGCCGCGGCGGCGCTCGCCAGCGCGCGCATCGACCCGCTCCGCCTGCAAGCCAAGGAGGGGCTCGCGCTGCTCAACGGCACGACGGTCATGACCGGCATCGCCGCCCTGGTAGTGGATGAGGCCGCGTACCTCTTTCGCCTCTGCCTCGGGGCCGTGGCCATGGTCGTGGAGGCCCTGCACTCATCACCGGATTACTTCCACCCCGCCATCCACCTCGCCAAGCACCACCCCGGGCAGGTGGCGGTAGCGGAGGCGCTCACCGGGCTGCTGGCCGAGTCGACGCTGGCCGTACCTCTCGACGAGATCCGCCGCCGCGCGGAGAGGGCTGGCAGGGCCGCCTCTGAACACCACCAGGTCGTAGCCGTCGAGGAATCCATCCAGGCGCCCTACTCCCTGCGCTGTGCCCCTCAAGGTCTCGGTCCCATGCACGAGACCCTCGAGCAGACCCGCGCCATCATCGAGCGCGAAGCCAACTCCGTGAATGACAACCCCCTGATCGATCCGGCGTCGGACCACATCCACCACACCGGCAACTTCTACGGCGCTCACGTGGCGCGCGCCATGGACGGACTCAAGATTGACATGGCCAACCTCGCCAACTGGCTGCACTCCATGATGGCGCTGCTGATGGACAGCCGGTTCTCGAACGGCCTGCCACCGT
Source organism: Hyalangium sp. (assembly GCF_045802625.1). NCBI lineage: Bacteria > Pseudomonadati > Myxococcota > Myxococcia > Myxococcales > Archangiaceae > Hyalangium > Hyalangium sp. The sequence continues at coordinate 6,338 of NZ_JBJMQP010000112.1, forward strand.
CGCTGAGCCCCAAGGCCGGCGTCTATCAAGGCTTCAAGGGGATGCAGCTGGTCCACAGCAGCCTGGTGACGGCCATCCGGCACTGGTGCTCCCCCAGCATGATCCACACGCTGCCCACGGAGCAGTACAACCAGGACGTGGTGAGCCTGGGAACCCATGCGGCCCTCACCGCCATGGACGTCGTGCGGCTGATGCGCAACACGGTGGCCATTACCCTGCTCTCGGTGGTCCAAGCCATCGACTTGCGGGAAGGCGCCGAGCGCATGGGGGCGGGAACGGGCCGCATCTACCGGACGGTGCGGACCGTGAGCCGGTTCGTGGACACCGACCGCGCGCTGGACAGTGACATCGCCGCGGTGTGCCGGCTGATCGAGAACCGTGAGATTCCCTGGCCTGTACGTCCAGGGGCCACCCGTACAGGTTGATTTGCCTGCCCAGCCTCCTAGGATCCGCCAGCGTATGCTCAAGTATCGTCAAGCGCTTGGCGCCATGTCGGTCCTGATCCGCGAACCGTTCGAGTTCGTCGCGCTCAACGAGATGACGGACGCGGTGTCGCTGTCCTGGCCTGTCCAGTGGTGGTACCGTCGGCTCATCAAGAAGGTGCCGGCGAGTGTGCTCGATCACCTCCGTGAGCTCACGCGCCAGCCGCTCGACCCGGGCGCGCTGGGCAGCCTGCCGCAGAACACGTTGGGCTACAGGTTTCATAAGTTCTGCGCCGAGCACCACATCGTCGCCAACGGCCACGTCAAAGCCGTTCCCCAGCTCCAGGAGACCTTCGAGCAGGATTGGGTGACGCAGCGGTTCTTCAAGATCCACGACATCCTCCACGCGGTGGTAGGCTTCGGTACCACCGTCCCCGGGGAGATGGGCCTGCAGATGTTCGACGCTCGCAACCTCCGCGAGCCTTACGGCATCATGGCCGTGGCTGGGACGCCGTACATGATCCTGCGCTATGGGCAACCGCTGGAAATGCTTCGCGAGATCCTGCGGGGCTGGAAGCTCGGCGGCGCCACGGAGAACCTCTTCTTCGTCCCGTTCGAGGAGATGTGGGACTGGGACTACCAGGACGTGCGCGCCCACCTCGGCTTTCGCAGGCGGCGACCCATACTCCAAGTCCTGGCCGCGCGCTCCGGAACCTGACGGCCTGGAGGCGGGACGCTCGGGACTGAGGGGCACCCAGGGTGCACGTGTATGATGCCCTGGCAATGGACAGCTTCCTGTCGGAGTACGAGCTAGGCGAGCGGATCAGCCAGAGCACTCGAACGATCGTCTATCGTGCTCACCGTCGGTTGGACCATTCGCCGTGCATCATCAAGGTCCAGCAGCGGGAGCACTCCACACCGGCGGAGCTGGATCGGCTCCGCCGCGAATTCGAGATCGCCAAGAGCCTCGACATTGAGGGCGTCATCCGGGCGTTTGCCCTGGCCCGCTACAAGAGCCGCGTGGCGCTGATCATGGAGGACTTCGGCGCCGTGTCGTTGTCCACGCTGATCGCCCAAAAGCGGTTCACGCTGGACGAGATCCTGACCATCGGCGTCCAGCTGGCCTCCACGCTCGCGCGCATTCACCAGCGCCATGTCGTGCACAAGGACGTCAACCCCTCCAACGTCGTCATCAACCCCGAGACCCAGCAGGTCAAGCTCATCGACTTCGATATCTCGACCACGCTGTCGCGCGAGCGCCCCTCGATCAACAGCCCGAACCTGCTCGAGGGAACGCTCCGCTACATCTCGCCCGAGCAGACAGGGCGGATGAACCGTGCCATCGACTACCGCACCGACTTCTACTCGCTCGGCGCGACGCTCTACGAGCTGCTCGCTGGCGCGCCGCCGTTCGAGAGCCAGGATCCGCTGGAGCTGATCCATTGCCACATCGCGCTCGCGCCGCCACCGCTCCACCAGCTCCGCCCGGAGATTCCGCGCCCCGTCTGCGACATCGTGATGAAGCTCCTGGCCAAGACGGCGGAGGAGCGCTACCAGAGCGGCCAGGGCATCGCCGAGGATCTCGCCGAGTGCCGTGCGCAGCTGCGCGCCTCGGGCCAGGTGGACACGTTCCTCCTCGGGCGCCATGACGCCTCCGACCGCCTGCAGATCCCTCAGAAGCTCTACGGCCGCGAGGCGGACAGCCAGGCCATGCACGCGGCCTTCGAGCGCATCTGCCAGGGCACCCGGGAGCTGATCCTCGTGACCGGCTACTCCGGCATGGGCAAGAGCGCGCTCGTCCACGAGATCCACAAGTCGCTGGTGCAGTCGCGCGGCTATTTCGCCTCCGGCAAGTTCGATCCCCTGAAGCGCAACATCCCCTACGCCTCGCTCATCGAGGCGTTCCAGGAGCTCATCCGTCAGCTGCTCGCCGAGAGCGAAGAGCAGCTCGCCCTGTGGCGCAAGAAGCTCGAGGACGCGCTCGGTCCCAACGCCTCCGTCATCGCCGAGGTCATCCCGGCGGTGGAGCTGATCGTTGGCAAGCTGCCGCCGGCCCCCCAGCTCGCCGCCGCGCAGTCGCAGAACCGCTTCCACTTCGTGTTCCAGCGCTTCGTGCGCACGCTCAGCTCGCCGGAGCACCCGCTGGTGCTCTTCCTCGATGACCTCCAGTGGGCGGACGCTCCGTCACGGGACCTGATCCACGTGCTGATGACGGATCCAGAGCTGCGCCACCTGTGCATCATCGGCGCGTACCGCGACAACGAGGTAGATCCCACCCACCCGCTGTCCATCACGCTGGACGCGATCCAGCGAGCGGGGACACCGGTCACCACGCTGCGGCTCAAACCGCTCGAGCTCGCGGATACCCTCCAGCTCCTCGACGACACGTTCCACTGCGGCCGCGAGCGGGCCGAGCCTCTGGCGGCGCTCCTGCTGCGGAGGACGGAGGGCAACCCGTTCTTCCTCAACCAGCTCCTGGGCGCGCTCTTCGATGAGCGGGTGATCGAGTTCGACAGCGACGCCGGGGAGTGGCGCTGGGATCTGGACGCCATCCGTGCGCGAGGCCTTACCGGTGGCATCGTCGAGTTCATGGCGGCCAAGATCCAGAAGCTGCCAGCGGCGACGCAGCAGGCGCTCAAGCTGGCGGCCTGCATTGGCACCTGCTTCGATCTGCAGACGCTCTCCATCCTGGAGCGGCGCTCGCCAGCGGAGACGGCGGCGGGCTTCTGGGACGCGCTCACAGAAGGGCTCCTGCTGCCCGTCGGCGACGCGTACCACGTCGCGGCGCCAGCGCGGCTGGCGGAGCTGGGCGGCGAGGCCCCCAGCGCCTCGTTCAAGTTCCTCCATGATCGCGTGCACCAAGCCGCCTACTCGCTCATCGAGGAGGATCAGCGAAAGGCCATTCACGCGGAGCTGGGCGGCTTGCTGCTCGCCAGCACGCCCCCCGAGAAGCTGGACGAACGGATCGTCGACATCGTCAATCAGTTCGTGCTCGGGCTGGAGCGGATCAGCTCGCCCGAGGAGCGCTATGAGGTCGCCCGGCTCAGCTTGATGGCGGGCCAGAAGGCGAAGGCCTCGGCGGCGTTCGAGCCCGCCCTCCGCTATTACATGACGGGCATCCAGCTGCTGCCGGAAGGCGCGTTCGACGAGCGGCACGAGCTGGCGTTCGCCCTGCACATCGAGGGCTCCGAGGCCGAATACCTCAACGCCAACATGGAGCGCGCGGAGGCACTGGCGCTCGTCGCCATGGCCCACGCGAGGACCGTGCTGGAGAAGGTGAAGGTCGCCGAGACGCGGATCCTCTTCAGCCTCTCGCGCAACCAGCTCGAGGAGACCCTCCGCATCGGGCTGGAGGCGCTGGAGATGCTCGGGGTGCGCCTGCCCTTCGACGCCACGCCGGAGCACGTCCAGTCCGCGCTGGCCCGTGACCGCACGTTGCTCGCGGATCGTGAGCTCGAGGAGCTGATCGATCTGCCTGAGTGCACCACTCCGGAGCAGCTCGCGGCACAGCGAATCCTTGCCCACCTCAGCTCGCCCTCCTTCGTCATCAATCCCCATCTGTACATGCTCATCGCGAGCGAGCAGTTCTACCTGACGGTGCGCCACGGGAACTCGCGCTATGCCCCGGGGAGCTATGTGAAGTACGGCGGGCTCCACGCCACCATGCTCAAGGATCTCGACACCGCCACGGGTTACGGCGACGTGGCGCGGAGGGTGATGGAGAGGCTGAATGCACGCGAGGCGAAGGCCGAGGTGCACCTGCTCCTCTCCGCGTTCATCCGCTCCTGGAAGGTGCACATCCGGGAGACGTTCGATCTTCTGCGCGAGGGCATGCAGGCCGGGATCGAAACCGGTGACCTCCAGTACGCCCATCGCTGCGGCTCTCACCTCGGTCACTCGAGCGTCGTCGGCGGCGAGCCGCTGGAGCCGCTGTTCGAGACGGTGACCCGGGTCGTCGAGTTTCATACACGCCACAAGCAGACGTTCCTGCGGCTGTACAGCAGCATCATCCGCCAGTGGGCCCACAACCTCCTGGGCCACGGGCGAGACCCGCTGATGCTGAAGGGCGAGTGCTTCGACGAGGACGAGAGCCTGCCCGAGGTGCTGGCGAAGAACTTCACGTCAGCGGGGGTGTTCTATGCCCTGAAGGCCATGCTGGCCTACCTCTTTGGTGACTACGGCAAGGCGGTGGAGTGGGCCAATCGGACAGAGTCCTACGAGCAGGCGCTCGTGGGCCTTCCGACGTCGGTGCTGGCCAACCTCTACCAGTCCCTGCCGTTGCTCGCGGCCTGGCCAGAGGCGTCCGAGGAGGAGCGCACCCGCTGGATGAAGCGAGTGGAGCGGAACCAGGCGGAGCTGGCGCACTGGGCGCAGAACGCGCCCATGAACTTCCTGCACCGGTGGAGGCTCGTCGAGGCCGAGAAGGCACGCGTGCTGGACCGGCCCATCCAGGCCATGACGCTCTATGAGCAGGCCATCCGTGGCGCCGCCGAGCATCGCTACCTTGCCGAGGAGGCCATCGCCAACGAGCGCTGCGCCGATCTCTGCCGCTCACTGGGATGGGAGCGCGCGGCCGAGACCTATCTCGTCGAGGCCCACTCCGCATACCTGCGCTGGGGCGCGCACGCGAAGGTGGCGGCGCTGGAGCGGCAGTTCCCCGCGCTGCTCTCGAGCGTGGGGACCACCGGCAAGCGCCTGGTCAACGGACACCTGTCCAGCACGTCGTCCTCCGGCGGTGCCGTCCTGGAGCTGAGCTCCATGATGAAGGCGGCACAGGCCATCTCGGGCGAGATCATGTTGGACCGCCTGGTGCAGTCACTGCTGAGCATCATGGTGGAGAACGCCGGCGCTCAGCGCGGCCTGCTGCTCCTGGACAAGGATGGCCAGCTGGTGATCAAGGCGGAGTGGGCGGCGGGCCAGTCCGAGGTCATCGAGCGGACCGAGACCTCCATCGGCGAGAGCGACGGGCCGCTCTCCAGCTCGATCGTCCACTATGCCGTCCGCACCGGCGAGAGCGTCGTACTCGCCAATGCCACCCAAGCGGGGCTCTTTACCAAGGACCCGTACGTCATCCGGCACCGCCCCAAATCGGTCCTCTGCGCGCCACTGCTCAACCAGGGCAAGCTGCTGGCCGTCATCTACCTCGAGAACAACCTCACCGCGGGAGCCTTCACCGCCGACCGCCTGGAGGTGCTCCAGCTGCTCTCCGGGCAGGCCGCGCTGTCCATCCACAACGCCACGCTCTATGCCACGCTGGAGCACAAGGTCAGCGAACGGACGCGCGAGCTACGCGAGAAGAACGAGGAGCTGCAACGCACCCAGAGGCAGCTCGTCACCCAGGAGAAGCTGGCCTCGCTCGGCGCGGTCACCGCCGGCATCGCCCATGAGCTGAAGAACCCGCTCAACTTCGTCACCAATTTCGCTGAGATCACCGTCGAGCTCACCCAGGAGCTCTCCGCCGAGCTGAAGCTCCGCTCCACCGAAGCGAGCGAGACTACCGACCAGCTGCTCGGCTTCATCCGTCAGAACGCGGTGAAGATCAACGAGCACGGGAAACGCGCGAACCAGATCATCGGCGGCATGCTGCAGCTCTCCCACAAGACCACGGGGGAGCGCACCCAGACGGATCTGAACGCGCTGCTCGCAGAGAGCTGCACCCTGGCCATTGACGGCGCGCGCCTCCGGAACCCCTCGCTGAAGGTCGATCTGCAGACCGAGTACGATCCAACCCTCGGCACCATCGAAGCGATGGCCCCCGACCTCGGGCGTGTCTTCCTCAACATGATTGGCAACGCCATCTACGCTGTCGCCCAGAAGCGCAAGCTCCAGCCAGCGTCGGACTTCTCGCCGCGGATCCAGATCACCACCCGTCGCCGGGGCGACCGTGTCGAAGTGCGCATCCGCGACAATGGCACCGGCATCCCGCAGGAGATCATCGACAAGATCTACATGCCGTTCTTCACCACCAAGCCCCCCGGCGAGGGGACGGGACTCGGCCTGTCGATCAGCCACGGAATCATCGTCGACGCGCACCAGGGTGAGCTGAAGGTCGAGAGCGCCGAAGGCGAGTTCACCGAGTTCATCATCACACTGCCGCGCAAGGCGTCCCGGAGGCGTTGACCGTCGCCTCGCCTCGGGCTTTCTTCTCCCCACTCAACACCCATAGGAGCCGCACGTTGCTCAGCGTCGACGATCTCTCTCGCCTTGCCTGCCCGCGCTGCCGGGGGACGCTCCGCTTCCGGGGGCAGACGCGCAATCGCCGGCTCGGGCGCGGCGGGATCTCCTGTTACGGCTGCGGCGCCCACTTCCGGGTCGAGGACGGACTGGCCCACCTCTATCGAGACGAGGAGGTGCGCGGCAGCGACCGGCTGATGCGCGTCGTCTACAATGGCATGGCGCCGCTGCACAACCTGGCGGTGCGGGTGTTGCTGCCGGTGTTCCAGCAGGGCACGGAAGACGAGTTCCGCGGCGGCTACATGCCTCGGCTGGAGCTGGGCGCGCTCCAGCATTCTCCCGGCGAACAACCGCTGCGGATCCTCGAGGTGGGCATCGGAGCAGGCGCCAACCTGCCGTGGCTCCGGCGCGAGCTGCCAGCCGGAGTCCCCGTGGAGATCTGGGGCTGCGACCTCAGCGCTGGGATGTTGCACGTGCTCCGCCGTGAGCTGCGCCGGCGGGGAGAGCGCGACATCCGGCTGCTCTTCGGCGATGCGCACGCCCTGCCCTTCCCGGATCACTCGTTCGATCGCGTCTTCCATGTGGGCGGCATCAACGGCTTCCGAGATCCGGCGTTGGCCATGGAGGAGATGGCGCGTGTGGCGAAGCCGGGGACGCCCATCGTCGTCGTCGATGAGCACCTGGATCCCGCGCGAGATCCGAACCTGTATCACCGCGCGATGTTCAAGCTGGTGACCTGGTACGACGACGATCCGCACTGCCCGGTGGAGGCGGTGCCGCCCGGCGCGGTGGACATCACCCAGGATCAGCTCAGCCTGTTCTTCTTCTGCCTCAGCTTCAAGATGCCAGTGCCGGGGAAGCCGCGGGTGTAGCGGGCCTCACGGCTCCTCGCGGCTCGGATCCTGATTCATCAGCACGTCGAAGAGCGCCTGGGACTCGCCCCCGGTGAAGTCGATGTTGGCGCCATTGAAGCGGCTGGCCGCATCACTCGCCATGAACGAGACGAACCGCCCCACCTCCTCGACGGTGGAGACGCGCTGATGCGCGGACGCCCGGACGAGCACGTTCTGCAGCCGCGCGAGCCTGTCCTGGCCGAACGTCTTCTCCACCGCGGGCGTGAACACACCGCCGAACTTGATCAGGTTCACCTTGTAGCCGAGCGGCCCCAGCTCGCGCGCCAGGTGGCGCACGTAGATGCCGAGCGTGGCCTTGGTGGCGGCGATGAGCCCTGCGCCGCGCAGCACCGAGTCCTCCATCCAGTTCGACAGCCCAAGCAGCTGCGCGCCGGGAGCCAGCAGATCGCGATCGAGCAGCTCCTGGGTCCAGTAGAGGAACGAGTGCGCCATCGACTCGAAGGTCTTCTGGATCTGCTTCGGCGCCACCCGCTTCTTGCCGCCAGTGGCCAGCAGCCCCACGGACGCGTTGGCGAGCGAGTGCACGAGGATGGATACACTGCGCGGTCCCGCTACCTCGAGCAGCTCCGCTGCGCCCTGCTGTACCCCCTCGTAATGACCGGCGTCGCCCAGCCGGAAATGAACCCGCCGGCCCAGCGCGCGAATGTCCTGCTCGGTCGCCGCCGCGTCCTCCGGATGGTTCCCACGGTGGATGCCGAAGACGTTCAGCCCTGGCTCCTTCGCGAGCGCCCGCGCGATGGCCCCCCCGGTGCCGCAGGAGGCCCCCAAGACCACTGCCCACTTTCCCTCAACGCCCTTCGCGCTCATGCCGGTAATGCCCCCTGTTTGGGAATGGGTTGCCTGCCACGCGCCTCCTCGAGGAGCCCCTGCACCGCGCTCGACACCCGGACGTGGAGCCGCTCCAGCGCGGAGCGATCGCCGGGGTCCACATCTCCCAGGTGGATGGGCTCGCCGATATGGCAGGTGATCTTGACCGGGAACGGCAGCGTGAACGGCCAGGGGCCGGTCATCCCGAACGCAAGCCACAGCGGGAGCGAGCCCGGCAGGCGCAGGCGCTTTCCCAGGGCGTAGCCGTCATTCAACCCGATGAACGTGTCGTCCACGCCGGTCCCCGCGGTGGGGATGATCGGCAGCTTGTACTTGAGCGCCAGCCGCAGGTAGCCGTACCGGTTCCCCCAACGGACCGTGTAGCGGTCGCGGAAGCTGCGGCAGCCCTCCATGGAGCCCCCGGGCGTCACCATCAGGGACTCGCCGCGCGCGAGCGCCGCCTCGGTGTCCTCACCGTCGCCCGTGACGAAGCCCAACCCCTCCACCATCCAGTTGATGCCTGGAATGAGTGCCGCGGTCCGGTGCATCACGGCGCGGATGCGCATGCGCTGCTCGCGCATGTGCTCCATCAACATGCACATGTCATGCGCCATCGCCCGCCCGTGATAGCCGACGATGAGCGAGCTTCTGTCGGGATCCAGGTGCTCGAGGCCGTGCACCTCGAAGCGGTGGTAGCGGCGCATCAGGTTCCAGTAGCTGGACCACGCCGTGCCAGCGATGACGGGACCGAGCGTCATGTCCCTGCCCGGAAGAGGAGGGCGCCGTAGCCCGTCCCGGCTCCGACGGCGGTCATCAGGATGCGATCCCCCGGGCGTACCTTCCCGCTGCGCATCAGGCGGTCCAGGCTCACTGGGATGGAGGCCGAGCCCACGCTGCCGATCTCCTCGACCACCGAGATCGTGCGCTCCAGCGGAAAGCCCATCTTGTCCAGGATGATCTCGAGCATCCGCCCGTTGGGCTGGTGCGGGAGGATCCATTCCACGTCGCGCAGCTCGATCCCCGCCTCGGCCACCACCGCGCGCGAGCTCTTGAGGAGCGCCTCCACGGCCTGGTTCGTCAGCGTGTCGTAGGAGGCATCAAACTGGAGGTGCGGTGCAACGCCCGTCCGGCCAGGGTGGTTCATGGTCACCTGGAGCCGCAGCTCGGCCGCGCTCCTCAGCCAGGAGGCGAGCAGCCCCTCACCGGCGCGCCCTGGCCCCACCACCGCCGCCGCCGCCGCGTCCCCCATCACGAGGTACGGGCGTGGCTTATCGACTGGCAGGTAGCGCGAGAAGATCTCTCCCGCGACCACACCCACGGGGCCGTACCCGGTGGCCACCGCTCGCGCCGCCGTATCGAGCGCGGTGAGGAAACCCGCGCAGGAATTATTGAGGTCGAAGGCGTCGCAGGTGTCATCGAGCCCAAGCCGCTCGCATACGAAGTGCGCGGTGCCTGGGATCAGCATGTCGCCGCCGGTAGAGCTGACGAAGATCACCCGGCGCAGCTCGGAGGCGGCGAGGCCGGCATTCTCGAGCGCGCGTGAGAGCGCTTCGGCGGCAATCTCTGCCGCGGTGGTGCCGGGCTCGACCCAGTACCGCGTGGCGACGCCGATGCGGCGCTCCGTCTCCACGGGGTCGCGGTTGGGCATCGCCCGCTCGATCAACTCGCGGGTCGGGACGCGGCGGCCAGTGAGATGACTTCCCGTTCCCAGAATCCGAGCCGGGATCATGAGGTGCGTCCTTTGGAGGTGCCCGAAACGTCTTCGGGCAGGAAAGCTGCCGTGGGGATTGGTGACATCCGCTGCATGTCTCGAGACACTTCCTCGCAATGTCCGCTGCTGGCGCTCGCCGCGGCCAGCGAGTGTGCGTTACCGCGCGCGGGAGGGTCAAGGGGCCCGAGCCCGCCGCCCCACCGCCAGGGTGCTGCCTGTTGCGCGCAACTGCTGGTTGACTTAAGCAGGGCGACGCCCGGCTCCCCTCTGCCCCGACCACGACGGCCCCTGCTTTCTCGTACGTCCTCAAGACGCAGCCGTTGACAGCGTGGTGGCGGGCGCGCGTCAGCTGTTTCATCCGGTTCTATAGCTGGCGAGTGCCTGTTGCATGCAGCATGCTTTTTGTCCTCATCACCCGAGAACGCTGTCATGAACCCGACCCCGATGTTGCCCGGCTACCGCAGTCCGCTGAGCCTGCTCCTGCGAAACCCGATCTTCTCGATGGCGAGCCCCCACGATCTGGGCTGGCTGTTGAGCACCGCGAAGTCGTGCGATGCCAGCGCGCAGAAGACGCTCTGCGAGCAGGGCCAGCGAGCGACCGCCTTCTACGTGCTGATGGACGGTATCTACGAGATTGAGCGCAAGCCCGGAAGTGAAAGTCACTTCCTGGGCTGTGGCCAGGCCGGCGGCGGAATCATCGGATTGGAGCCCCTGCTCGAACCGAACAGGAGCGGGAATTACGCTGCCAAGGTCACCGCGACGGGCCCGGGCAGGTATCTGACCATCCTGGCCGATGACTTCTACGCGCTCATGGACAGATCGTCGGCATTCCGGCAGTCCATGCAACAGCTTCTGCAAATGCGGTCCGCCGCGGTGAAGGCCGTGAGCACTCCCGTCACGGTGGAGGCCGTGAGCGCTCCAACCATCGGGGGGCCCCGCCAGCCCGGCACGATCGCCCAGTTCGTCTCCCTGGTACCCGGCCTGCCCCTCCCCCTGCTCATCTACCTCCTCGGCCAGGAGATCGTCAGGCAGTTTCCGGGCGACAGCGTTGTCATCTTCCGGCAAGGAGGGCTGGAGCCACCCCAGCTCATGCGGGTGCCAGGGCTGCCCCGGCTCGCTATCGCCAGCGGACCGCCCGAGTATTTGCAGCAGCTTGCCCGCCTGTTCGACTACGTCTTCCTCGACGGAGTCAGCTACGACGCCCCCACTCTGGTGGTGAGCCTCCTGAGTGGTACGCCGGACCGGGAGCGCGAATACCTGCCCGCCTATGTGCAGCAACCGGCGCTGCTCCAGACCGTGGTACTCACAGAGCAGTCGCGCCCCTGCGGCTGCGACCTGGGCTGGGTAGGGTCGAACTGGCAGCCCAATGAGATCGTGCAGACGGCCCGCCTCCGCCTGGACCTGCCGACGCTGCGGGCACTCTCAACGAACTGGGACCCAGCCACAGCCCCCCTCGTCATCGGGCCTACGATGCGGCGGAGCATCGCCGCCTGGGCGCGCGCCGTGACCCAGCGCCGCACAGGGCTCGCGCTGGCGGGCGGCGGTGTGTGGTCAATGCAGGCGATTCATGTCCTCAGGGAGCTGCACCGGCGGAACGTGCCTGTCGACGTGATCACCGCCAGCAGCGCCAGCTCGATGCTCAGCGCCTATTACGCCACCAAGGGACTCGACGGCCTCGACCTGCTCGTGGAGCAAGCAAACAGCGGCAAGCTGGACGCCATGGCGCTGCTGACCGTGGCCACCTCGCCCAAGGTGATGAGCCTGTTCTTTGAGCAGACCCTGGGCCCTCAGTGCCTCGAGCTGCTCGACCTCGAGTTCTATCCCGCCTCCACGAACATCACGCAGGGCCAGGGAGTTGCCTTGGTGAGTGGGCCGCTCAGCAAGGCCATCGCCGCCTCCAGCTCTTCCGTCCCCGTGGTGGCCGCCACCATCAATCAGCGCCAGCGCTTCGTCGACGGCGCCTTCTCCAACAACGTACCCGTCCAATCCCTCTCGTATTTCAACGCGACGCTGACCTTCGCCGTGAATACGTTTCCGGTGGCACGACGGCCAGAGTCCATCCTGCCGCAAGCGCTGCAGTCCCTGTTCAGCATGGGCCCGATCAACCGCATGCTGGACTTCGCGACCGCCTTCAACACGCTCGGCTCATTGGCAGGTGCGCTCGAGGGAGAACGGGCGCAGGTCTCGTGGGACTTCAGCACGCCAATCGACTTGACCTACCTGACCACCATCAACTTCTACCGGACTTCGGAGATGGTGGAGTCCGCGGCCACCGACGAGGGGCTCAACGCGAAAATCGACGAGTTCGAGCGTCAGTGGAGATGCCTCCAGCGGCGAGGCACCACGCCAGGGGAGGCAGCCACAGTCTCTACGCTCAGGGAGGTCGGCGAAGCCCTCAGCCTCCCCCGTTGATCCTATGGCGTAGGACGGAGGTTGCCGAGGTGCTCCGGGCGGCCCCGCACGCCCGGGCGGACACGGTAGAGCGAACCTCCGACGTTTGACGTGTCGTCGTGATTGTAGCCCGGCGGCGCGTATGTGCTGATGAAGCGGTCGGACGCAGTGGTGATGTAGAGCTCGTCGAGATCACGGCCGCCGAACATCACGCTCGCGACCTGGCGAACCGGCAGCTTGATCCGCCGCTCCACTTTCCCCTCGGGATCGAAGCGAATCACCTGGCTGCCGTACCACTGCGCGCTCCAGATGAAGCCCTCCGCGTCCACCGTCATCCCGTCCGGCATGCCGTCCTCAGCCGGGATGCGCGCCAGCACCCGCTTGTTCGACAGCGCGCCGGTCTCCGGGTCCACGGCATACGCATAGATCACGCGAGCCAGCGTATCGGTGTAGTAGAGCGTCCGGTCATCCGGGCTGAAGCCCAGCCCGTTCGACATCTGGATGCCCTCGTCCACCACCCGGGCCGGGCCCTGCCCGTCGATGAGATAGAGCTTCCCGGTCTTCTCGAGCCCGTTCGCCCCATAGTACACCGTCCCGGCGTAGACGCGGCCGCGAGGATCGGCGATCACATCGTTCAAGAACAGCGCTTCGCCCTGGTGCTCGCGCAGCAGGGAGACCGGCTCTTTCCCCGGACGGTAATAGTGGAGACCGAAGGGGCCCGTGGTGAGGAGCGCGCCATCACGGTTGAGCACCAGGCTGAACGCCATCACCGTGGAGGTGACGACGCCCCGCCGGCCCGCAGCGGGAGCGTATTCGTGGATCGTCTGCGACTTCACATCGGACCAGAGCAAGCGCTGTCCGGCGACGTCCCAGAACGGCCCCTCACCCAGAAGATCGCTCCCACCGACGGCCTCGACCTCAACGTTCATGCCAGCACCCCGCTAGAGCCCAACAGACCCCAACGATAAGCAGCCAGCGCTAAAAAGTGAACAGACCCGTGGATCAAGAGCCTGAGCGCCCTGGCCTACTCCTCCGCGGCGGCGGGGGGGTGGAAAGCGCTCCAGTGCTTCAGGATCGAGCCCTTCTTTCCCATGCTCTCCCTGAGATGATCCCGGGCCGTCTGGATGATCTCCGGGCCCTTCCACATCGCGAAGAGCTGGACGTCTCCCGCCTTGAGGTTGACGAGGTAGTCGGCTGCGAGCTGGCCCTGGTCGTTTCCCGCGACATAGCCCAGGACGAAGTTGGCCCGGAGCGAGTCCTCCAGACGGCCGAAGAACAGGCGGCCCACCTTGCGCAAACGAGCGATCGGTGAGCCTTGGCCGAATACCTGGGGCGGCGCCGATGGAACCACGTTCGAGGCGATGACGTAGTCAGCTCCCACCTCGCGCAGGATCCTGCACGGCACGTTGTCCGAGAAGGCACCGTCCACGAGGTTGTGCTCGCCCACCGGAAGGCTCGCCACCAGCGGAGGAAAGCTCCCCGACATCCGGACGCCCCAGCCCATGGTCGTCCTCAGGTCGTAGACGGACCGATGCGTCGAGAGATCCGTGCCCACCGGGAAGAACGGAATCTCCGTGGTCGAGAGACATGGCACGTCGACGCTCTGGGTCCATTCCCGGATGTGGGAGTCGATGTAGCGCTCGAGGGCCAGGGACGAGAGGGAGGACAGGTGGACGGCGCGGAGCAGGCTGTCCTGGGTGACCGCACCCAGCCAGGAGCTGGCGGTGTTGCTCTCCACCAGTTGGTCGAGCGCACGCCGCCCACCACTGACATAGATCGACCCGATGATCGAACCGATCGAGGCGCCGGCGACGTAGTCGATGGGAATGCCGGACTGCTCCAGCTCATGGATGAGCGCGACATGGGCGAAGCCCCAAGCGCCTCCCCCGCTGAGCGCGAGTCCCACGGTGCGGCGCTCCACCACGCGCGCCATCCTGCGGAAGGCGCGAGCCAGGGGTGACAGGTTCTGGGGGCGCCACTTCTCCGCGACCGGCGCCGCCGCGTGGGGATACGGCCCGGGCAGGCCACCCAGGAAGTCGACGAGGGAGCCGTTCTCGTCCTGGGGCTGTTGCGAGGAGCCCTTCTCCTTGGAGCGGTGGAGCTGGCGTGCGAGCGCGTTGCTGAAGGTGGCGAGGCTCACCTCGTCGGGTGGGATGCGAACCTGCTGCCTGACGGGGACGGCATGCAGATCTTTCTCCGGGGTGAAGAGCATGTTCTTCAGCCCCCAGTCGATGCGCTCCCTCACCGCGCGCTTCCTCTCGCGCGAGACGTACCTGGAGCTCATCCAGTAGACCCACGTCAGGGAGGGAGGCTCCAGCTTGAGGGAGCCCTTCTCCTCATCATCGCTGAAGCCGTACTTCGCGTCGGCGTCATCGGTCACATAGAAGACCTCGTGACTGATTCCGTTCAGGCTCCGGGCCAACGCAGCCACCGCTTCATCCTGGGCTGTATCCCTTCCATGCCGGTGGCTGGAGACGACGACGTACCTGACATCCTTCTTCGAGCAGGCGTAGTCCACGATCTTCTTGATACCCTCACTCGCCAGTTTGCTCGGGCAGAAGATCTGGAGCTTGCCCTTGCCCACGGCGATGGGCTGGGTGGCCTTGAAGCTGAACATCATCTGGTCGTCTTCGGAGGGCGGCCAACGCCCGATGCGCCATTGCCGGGCCGGAGACCGGCTCGCCTCGTGCGCTTCCTGGAGCAGGCCCGAACCAAACCAGGTGGTGAGGTTCTCCTCGCCATGGACATCGACGAGTTGAACCACCTCGCCGGTGTCGAGCGCGAGCGCCGCTGCCAGACCATAAGCCAGCAGGTCGGTGTCATACGCATCACTCCCGTGCGCGCCCTGGACACAGACTATCTTGGGCGGCGGCGTGGAAGCATTCGCGTCTGGGCTGAGCACACTCTCCACCCGCGACCACAGCGCCTCGGTGTCGTCGAGCGTCCAGCGGAGCGCGTACCAATTGAACTCGAGGAATTCCGTATCGGGTGCCAGCCGGACCTCGGTGACACGAGCCGGCTCACGGAGCTTGAACGCCGGCAGGCTCGTCTTGTTGAGCGTCTTCTCTCCGTCGCGCCGGTAGATCTGATCGACCAGATCCTCGATCGTGTGTTCGGAAATGACTTTGTCATTGCCAAGCTCGAGTTCGAGCGCTTTGACCTTCTCTCTGTCTGTATCATCGAGCTCGAGATGAGCATTCGAGATGGCCTCGTGCCCAAGGAGGTCGCCCTGGCCGAACCTGGCGACGAGCCCCGCGGTGCCAGGGATATGCGCGCGAGCCGAGCCCTGGAGAATCAGCGCGGTCCGGAACGAAGGCTCTCCGGCCTTCAGGTATCTGAAGCCCGTGCCATGGTCCCTCACGCGGCAGAGCGCCCCGAGCTGCATCAGGTATTCGCGATCCGGCGGTGGGAGGAGCCTCAAGACAGGGTTTGACCTGAACAGACCGAGGATCTCCTCGCGCCGCGCGAAGCGGACGAGCACCTGCTGCCTCACGAACCGAAGAAAGCTCTCACTCTCCAGGAGCTCGAGCGCCTTGTCTTCGGGGATGTGATGCGTCCGGACGTCGCCGCTGGCGACAGCCTCCAGGGTGATCTTGTCGAAGGAGGGCCACTCTTGCTCGAGTTCTCGCACGCGCCAGAGCAGCTGCGGAAACCCCATCCATTGACCAGGCCGGTACTGGACGATCTCCTGGCGACGTTCATGGCGAGTGCCTTGATGCGTGATGGCCAGCAGCCTCATGTTGCCTGAGATGAGCAGGTGAAGTCCTGCCGGGAGGTCGCTCTGGCGCTCCGGGGAGGCATATTCGAGACATCTCGCCCCAGCCTTGAACTGGAGCAGTTTGCCCTTCATGCCCCCCTTCGCCCTGGCGTCAAGCACCGGGTGCAGAGCTAACGCCGCCGCTGTGATGAATCGATCGTCTCGACAGACCTTGTCGTATTCCGCCGGGTCCTTCTCCACCATCGTGCTCACCGTGGAGTCCTCAGACAGGCGCAGGGTGGCCAGCGCCGTCAGGTGCTGGGCGAGATGAGCGAAGGGCTCCAGCTCAGGGTGGGTGAGCCGCAGATGGGGGTCAAGCGGATGGTTCATGGGTACCTTGTAAGGAGCCAGCGGCTGGCAGCGCCTCCAACATCGAGAACAACCGCTGAATGTCGATGGGCTTGTCCATGCAGGGGTTGCGCGCCGTGCTCAAGAAGGCGCGCGTCTCTTCCGTGAAGGCCCCTCCCGTCATGAAGATGACCCGCTCGGCCTGCTCCGGAGCCAGCCGCTCCAGCTCGTGATGGAACTGGGCCCCGCTCATCTCCGGCATCATCAGATCGCAGAGAATGGCGTCGTGCTCAGCAGCCTGCGCAAGGCCTTGCCCACGGCCGCCTCGTCGTCGAGCACGAGCACTCCCAGCCCCTGGCGGGAGTGCTTCGTCTTGAAATCTTGCGCGACCACCTGCTCCTGGGCCACGCGCAGCTGGATCCAGAACGCGCTGCCCTGGCCTGGCTCGCTGTCCACGCCGAGGGTGCCGTCCATCTCGCTGACGAGGCGGCGGCAGATGGACAGCCCCAGCCCCGTGCCTAACCCGGTGCACATCCGTCGGGCCGAAGTGCTGCCCCTCGGGGCGAGAGAAGATCTTGATGTCGCGGATGATGTCCCGGATGAGCCCAGCGCACGAGAATGCCTCGCGCAGCGCTTGCAGGGGCTCCCGGGAGTCTCCCGGCTCCTCGAGGCGGTTCAAGCCATACTCCAGGTTCATCATCAACGAGGCGAGCGGGTTGTTGAGCTCATGCGCCACGCTGGCCGCGAGCATGCCCAGCGAGGCCAGCCGATCCGACAGCATCAGCTGCTCCCGCATCTTGCGGCGCTCGGCGCGCAGCTCGGCCTCGCGCAGCTCGCGGGCCACGGCGGGGCCCAGCCGTCCCAGCCGATCCTTGAGCACGAAGTCGTGGACGCCCGCCTTCATCGCGGCCACCGCCACATCCTCGCCGATCGTCCCCGACACGATGAGGAACGGCACATCCAGCCCTCGCTGCCGCACCAGGGAGAACGCGCTCAGACCGTCGAAGTGGGTGACGGCATAGCCGCTGCGCAGCAGCTCGCGCAGCAACAGGGTGGCATCGTCCTCGGAGTCCTCCACGAGGAGCAGCCGCAAGGGCTGTGCACTCATCCCTCGCCTCGCTCGTTCAGGGTGAAGAAGAAGCAGGCGCCTTGGCCTGGCTGGCCCTCACCCCAGATGCGCCCTCCATGGCGGCGGATGATGCGCTGCGCAGTTGCCAGGCCTACGCCGTTGCCCTCGAACTCCGACTGCGAGTGCAGCCGCTGGAAGACGCCAAACAGCTTGTGCTGGTACGCCATCTCGAAGCCGGCGCCGTTGTCCTTCACGAAGTAGGTGCGGCCCCCGGGCTCCTGCGTCGCGCCGAACTCGATCTCCGCCGTGGGGCGCTCGCGCGTGAACTTCCAGGCATTGTCCAGCAGGATCTCCAGGAGCGAGCGCAGCAGCTGCGGGTCGCCCTGGTCCACCAATCCCTCCTGGAGGGTGAAGCGCCCGGTGCGCCCGGGGGACTGGGCCTGGAGCTGCCCGGAGATGGCTCGCGCCAGGGCTGACAGATCGCACTGGCTGGACACCACCGTCGCGCGGTGGACCCGCGAGAGCGCCAGGATGCCGTCGATCAGCTTGGACATGCGCTGGGTCCCACCGCGGATGCGCCTCAAGTAGTCCTGGCCCATGGCATCCAGCTGGCCGGCGCAGTCCTCCGTCATCGCATCGCAGAAGCTGATGATGCCGCGCAGCGGGGCGCGCAGATCGTGAGCCACGGAGTAGGCAAAGGACTCCAGCTCACGGTTGGCGGACTCGAGCTGGGCGGTGCGCTCGACGATGCGCCGCGCGGTCTCTTCATTGAGCTTGCGGCTCTTCTCCTCTTCGCTCCGGAGGGCCTTGTCCAGGCTCTTCACGAGCGACATGCCCCCAATGAGCAGCCCCTGCGCATCTCGCAGCGGAATGCCATTGCACCGGATGTGCCTGCCTTGCGGCACGTTCTCGTTGCGGATGAACAGGTCCACATCCCCGACTTCCTCTCCCTTCACCGCCCGCAGGAGGGGGTGCTGATCGACTGGGAAGGGTGTCTGCTCATCCGGGTGGAAGAGCCCGAGGGCATTGCCTTGCGAGGCCGCGGTGTCCAGGCCGCCGACGCCGAACAGCTGGCCGGCAAAGGGACTGGAATAGACGATGGTTCCCCTGGCATCGGCGATGGAGACGCCTTCGGAGAGGGTGCTCAGGGCCGATAGAAGGAGTCCCTGTTGCTGGACCTGGAAGAGATCTTCGCTGTGTTTGGGGTGTGGCATGACCTCTCAAGGAGCCAGGATGCCCTCCCAATATACGCCAGCCCCTGCACAACTGTCATGAAGATGACGCTCTGGGGCCGCGTTCTTCCAGGGGGCCGGTCACCTCGAACAGGAACGCGGCGTGCCCGAGTCTCCCCAGCTGTCCGCCGCTGGAGCACCTTCTGCGCACGGAAAGTGAACCTCGGTGGCTTTTTCACGTCCGCGCTGCACGAGAAATGAAACGCGCAAGCTATTACAGCAAGCAAGTCCTACCATGAGTTAGAATACTGGTATCAACTCCGAACCCACAGCCTTGATCATGAAACATTTCTCTCTCTTCCCTCTTTCGTTCGAGCAGGAACGCATGTGGTTCCTGTCCAAGCTCCATGGCGCTGCACCGGCCTTCCACGAGCGCGCGGGAGCCTGGATCAACGGGCAACTCGACGTGCACTCGTTGAAACAAGCATTCGTTGAAATCGCACAGCGACATGAGAGTCTTCGTACGACCTTTGTCGAGATTGGCGGACAGCCTGCGCAACGAATCGCTCCCGAGATTGAGCTCCCCTGGCGCGAGGAAGAAGCGCGAGGGATCGAGGAGAAGGCACTATCCCTGGCTCGCGAGGAGGTCTCCCGTCCTTTCGATTTGGAGCACGGTCTCCTCTGGCGGGTCTGTCTGGTGCGTCTGGATTTGCAGCGGCATCTGCTCGTGGTGACGATGCATCATCTCATCTCGGATGGAGACTGGACCCTGGGCCTGCTCTTCTCCGAGATCTTTTCCCTCTATATGGCGCGCCTTGAGGGGCGAGCGGCGGACGTCCCGCCCCTCGAGCTCCAATATCGGGACCATGCGCTCTGGCAGCGCGAGCATCTGCGGGGAGAGAAGATTGCTCGGCAGCTCGCCTGGTGGCGGGAACAGCTCCAGGGGATGTCTCCGGCGCTGGACCTGCCAGTGGATCGGCCTCGCCCCGCCATACAAGTCTTTGCAGGAAAAACAGCGGAGCGGGCTGTATCTTCCAAGCTTGCACAAGCCGCGAGAGCCCTGGCGGAACGAGAGGATGTCTCGCTTTTCGCGGTGCTGCTCTCGGGCCTGCAGGCCGTGCTTTACCGCTACACCCACCAGGATGACATCCCTGTGGGGACTCCCCTGGCGGGGCGGCAACTCGCCGGTGTGCGACACCTCTTGGGCTATTTTGGCAATCCTGTCGTGTTGCGCGGGCGCGTGGGGGATGATCCTTCTTTCCGTGAGTTCGTCCACCGGACCCAGCAAGGCTTCATCCAAGCCCAGGCTCACGGAGAGCTGTCTTTCAAGGATCTCGTCGAAGCGTTGGCACCCGCGAGAGACTTGAGCCGGCCTCCGCTCTTTCAGGTGCTTTTCGCCCTGAGAGATCCATGGCCCTCCCACCTCACGAGCCCGGCCCTCACCCTCACACCCGTTGATATCGAGTTGCCATTTGTCGCATATGAGCTCATGGCGTCCGCCCGAGACCTGGGGGCGGGCCTGAGCTTGAAGCTCGAATACAACAGTGAGCTGTTCCTGCCGGAGTTCGCTGCCCAGCTGCTCGGGCATTGGGAGACGCTGCTGCGCGGTGCCCTCGAGACGCCGGAGCAGCGGCTCTCTGAGATTTCACTGCTTTCCACCGAGGAGGAGCATCAACTCCTGTACGAATGGAACCAGACGCGGGCGGATTATCCGGAGGATATAACCATACAGGAGGCCTTCCAGACCCAGGTCCGTCGCGCCCCAGAGACGGTGGCCTTGGTCTTTGGCGACCGGCAGCTCACGTACCGCGAGCTGGATCGCCAGGCCCATCGGATCGCCTGTGCCCTCCGCCAGCGGGGGCTGAGGTCCGAGGACCGAGTGGCCCTCTTCACCCAGCGCTCGCCCGAGACGATCATCGCCATGCTCGCCATTCTCAAGGCAGGCGGTGCCTATGTGCCCCTCGACCCAGAGCTCCCCGCCGAGCGGCTGGCCTGGATGATCGAGGACGCCCAAGCCCGGGTGGTGGTGGCGGTGGGCTCGTCCCCGCTCCCTCTTCCGCTGGAGGGCCTTGAACTCCTCCGGGTCGAGGCAGCGGAAGGTTCTCCTGCTGGCGAGGAGCTGGCCCCGCTGCCGAACGAGGCCCGCAGCGGCCATCTGGCCTATGTCCTCTACACCTCGGGCTCGACGGGCACTCCGAAAGGTGTCGCCATTACCCAGCGCTCCGTGGTCCAGCTTGCCTTCCACGCTGACGTGAGCCCGGACGATCGCGTCCTGCAGAGCACCACCTACTCATTCGACGTGTCGGTGTATGAGATATGGGGCGCGCTCCTCAACGGAGCCCGTGTCGTCGTCGGCGCGCGAGACCTCACCCTGTCTCCTCAGGCGCTCGGGGAAGAGCTGCGTCGTCAGGCCATCACCGTGTGCTGCCTGACCCCCGCGGTGTTCAACAACCTGGTCCGGCAAGCGCCATCGCTCTTCCGGCCCCTCCGGGCTGTGCTCCTCGCTGGCGAGGCCCTGGATCCCAACTGGGTCCGCGTGGCTCTCGGGGAGGGGCACCCGCAGTTCTTCAACGCGTACGGTCCTACCGAGGCCACCGTCTACGCCCTCCTCCACCCCATCACGGAGGTAGCGGAGGGTGCCACTTCCGTCCCGATCGGACGGCCCATGCCGAATGTGCAGGCCTACGTGCTCGATCGCCATCTGCGACCGGTTCCTCGGGGCGTGCCAGGCGAGCTGTATCTCGGCGGAGAAGGACTGGCCCGAGGGTATTGGCGCCGACAGGATCTCACGGCGGAGCGCTTCATCCCCCATCCCTTCTCGCCCGAACCCGAAGCCCGGCTCTACAGGACGGGGGACCTCGTCCGATATCTCCCGGGAGGACTGCTCGACTTCCTCGGGCGGATCGATCATCAGGTCAAGGTCCGAGGCTTCCGGATCGAACTCGGAGAGATCGAAGCCGTGCTGGGCGATCACCCGGCGGTGAGGCAGGTCGTCGTCGCGGCACGCGCGCTGGGACAAGCTGACAAGCAGCTCGTGGCCTACATCGTCCCGCAGGCGAGTCCGCCTCCCTCCATCACGGACTTGCGGGAGTACCTGGCGCGGAAGCTGCCGGCCTACATGGTGCCGGCCTTCTTCGTCATGCTGGATGCCCTGCCCTTGAATCCCAATGGCAAGGTGGACCGTCGCGCCCTGCCAGTCCCCGATGGGACGCGTCCGGAGCTGGCGCAGGAGTTCGTGGCCCCGCGCACTCCCACGGAGCAGGCGCTGGCGGCCATCTGGAAGGAGTGCCTCTCCCTGGACCGTGTCGGGCTCCACGACGACTTCTTCGCGCTGGGAGGGCACTCGCTGCGCGCCCTGCAGGTGACGGCGCGGATACGCCAGCACTTCCAGGTGGATGTTCCCCTGCGCTCCTTCTTCTCCCATCCCACGCTGGCCGGGCTGGTGGACCTGCTGAGCCAGGCCCGAGGCGGGGAGCAGACCCCCTCCTCCATCACCTCCGCGTCCCGTGGCGCCATCGTGCCGCTCTCCTTCGGTCAGGAGCGGCTCTGGTTCCTTCAGCAGTTGGCCCCGGCGAGCGCCGCGTACAACTACCCGGCGTTCTTCCGGGTACACGGGCCGCTCGACGCCGATGCTCTGGAGAAGAGTCTCCAGGCGCTCGTCTCCCGTCACGAGTCCCTGCGAACTCACTTCTCCGAGATCGATGGCCAGCCTGTGCAAGTGATTGCGGCGCACCTGCCGCTGCACCTCGAGCGCTTCGACCTGCGGGGCCTGCCGCCCGAAGAGCAGCGGCGGGAAGTCCAGCGACGCGCTGAGGATGATGCAAGACGCCCCTTCGACCTCCTTCGGGCGCCCCTGCTGCGAGCGAGCCTCCTGACGCTGGGGGACGACGCGCACGTGCTGCTGATCAACCTCCACCACTCGGTCACGGACGGGTGGTCCATGGACGTGCTCTACGCTGAGCTGGAGGCCCTTTATGGTGGCCTGGCCAGGGGTCAGCCTCCCGCCCTGCCGGCGCTTGCGCTGCAGTATGCCGATTATGCGGTCTGGCAGCGGCAGTGGGCCGAGACTCCAGCGCTGGAGGAGCAGCTCACCTGGTGGAAGCAGCAGCTCGCGGGGGTGCCCCCGGTCCTGGAGTTGCCAACGGATCGGCCTCGGCCCCCGGTCCAGGATTTCCGCGGCGCACTCGTGCCCTTCCGGGTGGGCCGGGAGACCTCCGCGGCGCTGCGGGCCCTGGCAGCCCAGGAGCGCGTCACGCCTACGATGGTGCTGCTCGCCGCGTTCCAGGCGTTGCTCCACCGCTACACCGGCCAGGAGGAGTTCCTCGTCGGCATGCCTCATGCCAACCGGGATCGGCCAGAGATGGCGGGGGTGGTGGGCTTCTTCGTCAACACCCTGCCGATGCGGGCCGATCTCTCGGGGGAGCCGTCTTTCCGGACGCTGCTGGCCCGCGTACGAGAGACGAGCCTGGGCGCGCATGAGCACGCGGAGGTCCCCTTCGAGCGCCTGGTGAAGGCGTTGCGGCCCGAGCGAGACCTCAGCACGCTCCCGTTGGTGCAGGTGATGTTCGCCCCTCAGGTCTCCAAGCTGGGACGGCTGAAGCTGCCTGGGCTGGGAGTGGAACCGCTCGGGGTGGATCCGGGTCGAGCTACCTTCGATCTCACCCTCTTCTCCTGGGAGGAGTCCGACACGCTCGCGGGCCAATGGGAGTACTCCACGGCCCTCTTCGAGCGGAGCACCCTCGAGCGTATGGCGGGGCACCTGTGCAGACTCCTGGAGAGGGCCCTCCAGCAGCCGGATGCCAGGCTCTCGGCGCTGCCAATGCTGGGAGACGAAGAGCGGCAGCAACTGCTGGTGCAGTGGAATGACACCGCCGCCACCTACCCCCGGGATTCCACGATTCCTGAAGCCTTCGCCGAACAAGTCCTCAGGGCTCCGGAGTCCGTGGCCGTGCAGTTCGGCTCGCAGCAGCTCACCTACCGGCAACTGGACCTGCGCGCCAACCAGCTCGCCTGGCGGTTGCGCCGCATGGGCGTGGGCCCGGACTCGCGCGTGGCGATTGCCATGGAGCGCTCTCTGGAGCTCGTCATCGCCCTGGTGGGCATTCTCAAGGCAGGCGGCGCCTACGTCCCTCTCGACACCGAATACCCTCGCGAGCGCCTGGCCCTCATGCTCGAGGATGCGCGGCCCGATGCCCTCGTCACCACCACGGCCTTGCTGCCGAAGATCCCCGCCCAGGGGCTGCCTCAGCTGCTCGTGGACGAGGCCCGGCTGGAAGAGGAACCTTCCTCCGCCCCGGACTCGGGAGTGACGGCTCGCAACCTCGCGTACATCGACTTCACTTCAGGCTCCACCGGCCGGCCCAAGGGAGTCTGCATCGAGCACCGCTCGGTGCTGCGGTTGGTCAAGAACATCCGCTACGCCACGCTGGGCCCAGCGGAGACGCTCCTGCTGGCCTCGCCCCTCTCCTTCGACGCCTCCACCCTCGAGCTCTGGGGCAGCCTGCTCACGGGGGCCCGCCTCGCCGTCTTCCCGCCCCACCCTCCCGCGGATCCGCTGGAGCTGGCCGAGGTGCTCGCTCGCCATGGAGTGACCTGCCTCTATCTGTCGTCCGGGCTCTTCAGCCAGGCAGTGGACGTGGCGGCCCAGCAACTGGCGAGCGTGCGCCGCATCATCGTCGGCGGAGATGTGCTGTCCGCCCCCCACGTGCGCCGCATGGTGGAGCTGGGAGTGGCCATAACCAACGGCTACGGCCCCACTGAGTGCACCACCTTCGCGGTGGCCTGCTGCATGGAGCCCCACTCCCGCGTGGAGGACCCGGTGCCGCTGGGTCATCCCATCTCCAACACCACCGTCTACATCCTGGATAGGCACATGCAGCCGGTGCCGATCGGAGTGGCGGGCGAGCTCTATCTCGGCGGGGATGGATTGGCTCGCGGCTACGTGGGCCAGCCTGCGCTCACCGCGGAGCGCTTCGTGGCCGATCCCTTCGGCACCGAGCCCGAGGGCCGCCTCTACCGGACCGGAGATCGAGTCCGCTGGCGGAGCGATGGCACCCTCGAGTTCCTCGGCCGCCTGGACACCCAGGTGAAGGTGAGAGGCTATCGGATCGAACTCTCGGAGGTGGAGACCGCCCTGCTCGCCTTCCCCTCGGTGTCCAAGGCGGTGGCGGTGGCACGCGAGGACTCCCCCGGGCAGAAGCGCCTGGTGGGCTACGTCGTGGCTCCGCCCGAGCTGGACATGACCGCGCTGCGCGCCCACCTCACGGAGCGCTTGCCCAGGTACATGCTGCCTTCGGCGCTCGTGCGGCTCGAGGCGCTCCCCCTCACGCTCACCGGAAAGATCGAGCGCAGGGCGCTGCCTGCTCCCAGCACGTCCCGGCCTGGAACCGAGCAGAGCTTCGTGGCTCCGCGCTCGGAGCTCGAGCACGCGCTGGGAGCCATCTGGCGAGAGGTGCTGGGCGTGGAGCGCGTCAGCGTCGAGGATCCCTTCTTCGAGCTCGGTGGCCACTCGCTGCTGCTGGCACAGGTCCGAGCACGGATCCGCGAGCGGCTGGGGCGGGACATCGGGATGGTGACGCTCTTCCAGTACCCCACGATCCGCCAGCTCGCCGCCCACCTGAGTCCCGGTGAGCGGGAAGTGCCCAGGGTCTCGGCCGTCCAGGAGAAGACGGGCTCCGCGCCCGCGCGACGGGAGCACGCCATTGCCATCATCGGCATGGCCGGCCGCTTCCCGGGGGCCCGGAACCCACAGGCGCTGTGGGAGCTGTTGAGCGAGGGCCGCGAAGGGCTGAGCCACTTCACCCGTGAGGCGCTCCAAGATTCCGACGTGCCGCCGGAGCTCCTACAGGCTCCCTCTTTCGTCCCGTCCCTGGGCATGCTCGAGGATGCCGCCCGCTTCGATGCCGCCTTCTTCGGGTACTCACCCCAGGAGGCACAGCTCACCGATCCTCAGCAGCGCCTCTTCCTCGAGAGCTGCTGGGAGGCCCTGGAGGACAGCGGCTACGACCCACGCCGCTACCCTGGCGGCATCGGCGTGTTCGGCGGCGCGGGGGTGCCGCGCTACTGGTTGCAGCAAGTGGCCTCGCTGGCTCCCGCGCAGGGCAGCTCGAGCGACTATCGGGCGATTGTCGGCAATGGCAACGACTTCCTGGCGACGCGGGTGGCCTACAAGCTGGGACTGCGTGGCCCCGCGCTGAGCTTGCAGACGGCCTGCTCGACTTCGCTCGTTGCCATCCACCTGGCCTGCCAGAATCTTCTGTCCCGCCAGTGCGACATGGCGCTGGCCGGCGGTGTGTCGCTGTTCTCGCTTGGCCCCTCTGGCTATCCCTACGAGGAGGGCGGGATCCTCTCTCCCGATGGCTCTTGCCGCCCCTTCGATGAGCAGGCCCGAGGGACTGTTCCCAGCAGTGGAGTGGCCGTGGTGGTGCTCAAGCGGCTGGAGGACGCGCTGGCGAATGGCGACACCATCCATGCCGTCATCCTCGGCTCGGCCATCAACAACGACGGCGCACAGAAGATCGGCTACACCGCCCCCAGCATCGAGGGACAGGCCGAGGTCATCGTCAAAGCCCAGGACGCGGCGGGAGTGACCCCTGAGACCCTGAGCTACGTCGAAGCGCACGGGACGGGCACACCGCTGGGAGATCCCATCGAGGTCGCGGCCCTCACGAAGGCGTTCAACCGTGCCCCGGTCCCGAAGCAGTCCTGCGCCCTCGGCTCGCTCAAGAGCAACCTGGGACACCTGGACGCGGCGGCTGGGGTGGCAGGCCTGCTCAAGGTGGCCCTCTCCCTCGAGCACCAGCTCATCCCCGCCACCCGGCACTTCCACCGCCCCAACCCGGAGCTCGCGCTCGAGGACAGTCCCTTCTTCGTGAATGCCCAGCCGCTCCCATGGCCGCGTGGAGAGCGCCCGCGCCGCGCCGCCGTGAGCGCCTTCGGCATCGGTGGAACCAATGCCCATGCCATCCTGGAAGAGGCTCCCCCGCGCCCGCCGTCTGGCCCTTCGCGCTCCTGGCAGTTGCTGACGTTGTCCGGCCGCACCGCCACGGCGCTCGAGACGGCCACCGACAGGCTGAGCGAGCACTTGCGGCAACAGCCAGCGCTGCCGCTGCCGGATGTGGCGTTCACCCTCCAGCAGGGACGAGCGGCCTTCGAGCACCGCCGGGTCGTGGTCTGCGAGAGCCATGAGGCCGCGGCCTCCGCGCTGGCTTCACGCGAGAGCGCGAAGGTCTTCGATGGAGCCGTCCAGCCGCAGCCGCCCCAGGTGATCTTCATGTTCCCGGGCGGGGGCACCCAACACGTGGGGATGGGGCGAGAGCTCTACCAGGGCGAGCCCGTCTACCGAGAGGCGCTCGACCGCTGTGCCAGTCTCTTTGGCCGGGAGCTGGGGTGCGACCTGCGCCCGCTGCTGTTCGCCGAGGAGGCGCAGCACGCCGAGGCCACGTCCCAGCTCCTGCGCCCTTCGCTCAACATGGCCTCCATCTTCTGCACCGAGTACGCGCTGGCGCAGCTGCTGCTCTCCTGGGGGCTGCGTCCCTCCGCGCTGACCGGACACAGCCTGGGCGAATACACAGCCGCCACGCTCGCCGGCGTGCTGTCGCTCGAGGACGCGGTGGCCCTGGTGGCCCTGCGCGGGCGGCTGTGTGACACGATGCCCGAGTCCGCCATGTTGAGCGTGCCGCTGCCAGAGGCGGCGCTCTCTGGCAAATGGGCCCAGGGAGTCTCTCTCGCGGCGGTTAATGGGCCCGCTCACTGCGTGGTCGCGGGCCGCAAGGAGGAGATCGAGCGGATGGAGGCGACGCTGCGCGCTGGGGGCGTCGAGACCCAGCGTCTGTCGCTGGCGGGAGCCTCCCACTCGCCGCTGGTGGAACCCTTCGCGGCCCGCCTCACGGAGCGCGCGGCCTCGATGAAGTTCCAGGCCCCTGCCATCCCGCTCGTCTCCAACCTCACGGGCACCTGGATGAGCGAGGCGGATGCGCTCGATCCCTCTTACTGGGCCCGCCACCTGCGAGGAACGGTGCGGTTCGCCGACGGGCTCTCGACCTTGCTGGCGCTGCCAGCGCCCGTGCTCATCGAGGTGGGGCCAGGCAGGGTGCTGTCCTCCCTGACGCGCTTCCATCCGCAGGCAGGGAAGGCACGCCTGGTGACGAGTACCTTGTCCACTGTCCACGCTGACCGCGGCGATCTGGAATCCCTGCTGGGCGCGGTGGGGAAGCTCTGGTGTGTGGGAGGCGAAGTCGACTGGGCAGCCTTCTCTCGCGCAGAGCGGCGGCAGCGCGTGCCCCTGCCTACCTACCCGTTCGAGGGGCGCGAGCACCTCCTCGCGGTGGCAGCCGCCGAGCAACCCTTGGGGAGACCGCGCCCGCCTTCCGCGGCACGGGGCTCACCCGTGGCTTCCGAACCAGACTCCCAGAGCGTCCAGCCTCCCCCCGTTCCCATCATGAAGGCTCCCCCTACTGGCCGAGGCGCGATCGAGCAGGCCGTGGCGAAACTCTGGAGCGAAGTGCTCGGCGTCCATTCCATCCGGCCGAATGATCACTTCATCGACGTCGGCGGATCCTCGCTCATTGCCTTGCAGCTTCGCACCCGGCTGAAAGAGCGGCTCGGCGTGGCACTGCCTGTCCACGCGCTGGTAGAGAACCCCAGGTTTGCTCAGCTGGTGGAGGCGGTCTGGGCAACGCTCACAGCCTCCACAGCCTCGCCCAAGGTGCCGGCCGCGCCGCGGGGACGCCTGTTGGTCTGCCTTCAGGCTGGGGATGCCAAAACCCCTCCCCTCTACCTGGTCCAGCCCATTGGTGGCACGGTCTACACATACATGAGTCTGGCCCGACAGCTCGGTCCTCAGCAGCCGGTGTATGCCTTCCGAGCCTCGGGCATCGAGCCGGGCGAACCCATCCATCCCGACGTGCCGACCATGGCCGCGTATAACATCGCCGAGCTGCTGGAGCGCCAGCCCCAAGGGCCTTTCCAGCTGGGCGGGCATTCCTCTGGAGGTGCCGTGGCCTACGAAATGGCCCGCCAGCTCGTCCAGCGAGGCCTGGAGGTCTCTTCCGTGGTGCTCATGGACACGCCGCCTCTGCCCCTGAGCCAACTCCAGGTCAACCACCCCGAGGATCTGCTGCGCCTGGTGGATCCTTTCCGCGAGCGGGCCCCCGCGGCCTGGGAGGGTTTCGCGAGCGCCGTCGCAAAAGACTCCCCCTTCCGGGAGCTCCTCCTGGTGCACGCCCATGCCTTGGCCGCCTACGCGCCCAAACGCAGCCAGCTCCCCCTGGTCTATCTCCGCGCCCGGGAGCGAAATGAGATGTTGGATCGCCACGCCGAGCGCTGGTGGATGGACCACACAGACGGTGGATTCTCCATGCACGGCGTTCCCGGCAATCACTTCACCATGATGGAGCCAGCCCATGTCGCGGCTGTGGCCCGCCTCATACGCCAGAACCTCGTGGAGGGGGGAGAGAGGCCCTACCTGCCCAGCGAGGGAGCACGAACCGGTGAAGGAGTTCGCTAGGGATTGAGCGATTCTCAAGTCTTTCCTGATCAGCCGGGCCGCGGCCCGGGAAAGGCGCGCGGGACCTGCCTGTAATAAGGTCCCGCGGCATGACCCTTCCGGCAGCGCTCTCGTCCCCCAGCGGCCCGCCCGCTCAAGAAGGAATGGCGATCTTTGACTCCTCTGGGCGGCTGACCGAGTGCAGCACCGAGTTCGCTCTGTTGCTCGGAGAGAAACCCCAGGCGCTCCTCGGCCGTGCGTATGAGGAGCTCCCCCTCTCCTCGGGCAACCCCGCCCTGTCCCTGGTCCGGCAGGCCCAGCAGACGGGACGGGCCGCCTCCCAGAACCTCGCCGTGGGTGAGGCCCTGCTGCGAGTCAGCGCCCAGCCACTGCTGACTCGTGAGGGCGGCCCGCCTCATGTGGCCGTGACGCTCATGCCGGTCGAGCAGGATCAGGCGCCGCGGGAACGGATGCGGCAACTCGAGACGGAGCTCGCCCGGTTCCGCGCGCTGTTCGAGAACCTGCCGCTGATCTTCTGGACCATGAAGCCGGACGGCACGCCCGAGTACCTCAACCGGTTCTGGTACCGGTTCACGGGCCGCTCTCCGAGCCAGACGGACCCCGATTCGTGGCAGCAAGTCATCCATCCGGAGGATCTCCCCGGCCTTCTCCAAAAAAGGCGCCACCACCTGGCCACCGGCGAGCCCTACGAGCTGGAGTGCCGGTACCGGCGGCACGATGGAGCCTGGATCTGGCACCGCACTCGAGGCTTCCCGTTGCGCGATGCCGAAGGCCGCATCCTCTCCTGGCTCGGCTGCAGCATGGATATCCAGGAGAGCCGAGCCGCCGTCGAGGGGGCGGAGGAGGAGCGCCGCAAGTCGGAGCAGGTGCGCGCGGCGCTTGATACCTTCTTCGATGCCGTCCCCGCGGGCATGGCGCTCTTCGACGAGCAGCTGCGCTACGTGCGCATCAACCGCCCCCTGGCGGACATGAACGGCCTGGCTGTCGAGGCCCACCTCGGGCACACGCCGCGCGAGCTGTTCCCGAACCTGGACCCCCATCCAGAAGACCTCTTCCGCAAGGTCCTCACCACGGGAGAGACGATCACCTTCGAGAGCACCGGCAAGTCACAGGCCTCCGACGAGGTGGGCACCTGGCTGGCGTGCACGGCGCCCGTGCGCACACCGGATGGCCACAGCGTGGGTGTGGTGATCGTGATCCTGGATATCTCGCACCGCAAGCGCGCCGAGGCCGAGCGCGATCGGCTCATTGCCGCGCTCGAGCGCAGCAACCGGGAGCTCGATCAGTTCGCCTATGTCGCGAGCCACGATCTCAAGGCCCCCCTGCGGGGCATCACCAACCTGGCGCAATGGATTGGGGATGACCTGAAGGACATCATGACCGACGAGACCCGCCAGCAGATGCGGTTGCTGACGGGACGAGTCCACCGGATGGAGGCGCTCATCAACGGCATCCTCGCCTACAGCCGTGCCGGCCGGGCGCATGCCCAGGCCGAGAGCGTCGACGTGGGAGCGCTCCTGACTGAGACGATCGAGCTGCTGTCCCCAACGCCTCCCGCCTCCATCCGGGTGGAAACCCCGATGCCCGTGCTGCACTGCGAGCGGGTGCCCCTTCAGCAGGTCTTCCTCAACCTCATGGGCAACGGGCTCAAGCACGCCCAGCGCCCGGATGCGCTCGTGAGGGTGCGCGGCACGGAGACGAGCAATGGCTGGGAGTTCTCCGTCTCCGACAATGGCCCCGGGATCGCTCCCGAGTACCACGAGCGAATCTGGGGCATCTTCCAGACGCTGAAGGCGCGGGATGAGATCGAGGGGACAGGCATTGGCCTGTCCGTGGTCCAGAAGATCGTGGAGACCCGCGGAGGATCCGTGCGGGTGGAGTCCGCGGCAGGCCAGGGAGCCACCTTCTTCTTCACCTGGCCCCGATCCACCCCGAAGAAATGAACTGAGAACCTGAATCATGCGAACCCTGAACATCCTGCTCGTGGAAGACGACGAAGTGGACGTGATGAATGTCCAGCGGTCCTTCAAGAAGAACAACATCAGCAATCCCCTCTACGTCGCGGGCAATGGCGTCGAGGCGCTGGAGATGCTGAGGAGCGGCGCGGTGCCCGGGCAGAACCGGCTCATCCTGCTGGACATCAACATGCCGAAGATGAATGGCATCGAGTTCCTGCGGGCCTTGCGCGCGGATCCCGCGCTGCGCACGAGCCCGGTGGTGGTGCTCACCACCTCCAACGACGACAAAGACCGGATGGAGAGCTTCGAGCTCAACGTGGCGGGCTACCTGCTCAAGCCGGTGACCTTCAACTCCTTCGTGGAGTTGATGCTGGCCCTCAACAAGTACTGGATGCTGGTGGAGATGCCCTGAGCCCCCGGGGGCCAGACAGGCCCAAGAAAAAGGGCCGGCTGCTCTCGCAACCGACCCTCTAAGTACCTGTTTTCTTTGGAGCCGACACCCAGATTTGAACTGGGGACCTACTGATTACGAATCAGTTGCTCTACCGACTGAGCTATGTCGGCACGACATGGAGGGGCGAATACCACGCACCCCCAGGGGGGGCAACGCCTTTTCTTCCAGCCCTCTCGCCTACCGACCGGTCGTGCGGTCACTCGTGACACAGTGCGTCGGCTAAGTGCCCGAGATTTCTCCTGTTTTCCATAAGAAGGGGGCCCGGCCGCAGGTTGATTCCCCAAAGAGCCTGTGAGCATAAGGGCACCGGCTTTACCCCCTTCGCCTCACGCAAGGAGCACGTCAGCACATGGCTAGCGAAGAGAACTTCATGCGCGCCCCCGCGCCCTCTCCCAAGCGCACCATCTACACGGAGGCGATGGAGATCTTCCACCGCGCCGCCGACATCATCGGACTCGACAAGCGCGTCAAGCTGGAGCTGGAAGAGCCTGACTACGAGCACATCTTCTACGTCACCACCAAGCTTAAGGACCGGCTGGTCCCGCTCGCCCCCGAGGAGGCCAAGGCCTTCTCTGATCTCTCCGTCACCCAGGTCCGCAACCCCGAGGGACTTGAGCGCCTGGCCGATGGGAAGATCATCCTCAATGGGCGCGCCCTGCTCGGCTCGGACGTCTCCATCCGCCGCGGCCACCTGCGCCTGCCGGACGGCGGCGTGTACCAGCTGGTCCCCGGCGAGTCCCAGCGCTTCAAGGCCTACCGCGTCCAGCACAACCAGGCCCGCGGCCCCTACAAGGGCGGTATCCGCTACCACCGCGAGGTGTCTCTGGATCTCTTCAAGGCCCTGGCCGCGGAGATGACCTGGAAGACGGCCATCTCCGAGGTTCCGTTCGGCGGCGGCAAGGGTGGCATCCAGATCGATCCGCGCCAGTACGGCCGCGAGGAGCTGGAGAACATCACCCTGCGCTTCATGTACAAGCTCAAGAGCCTGATCGGCCCCAACATCGACATCCCCGCCCCGGACGTGGGCACCAACGGGGACATCATGGCCCTCATGCTCCGCGAGTACTCGGACGGTGAGCGCGAGCGCCACAACATGCGCGGCATCGTCACCGGCAAGGACGTGCGCATCGGCGGCTCCGAGGGCCGCGTGAAGGCCACCGGCCAGGGCGTCGCCTACTGCATCGAGGACTACTTCGCCGACCGAGGCGAGACGGTGAAGGGCAAGACGTTCACCCTCCAGGGCTTCGGCAACGTGGGCAGCCACGGCGCCGCGATCCTCGCGCAGATGGGCGCCCGCCTGCTGGCCGTCAACGACGCGGACGGCTCCATCTTCAACGGGGACGGCATCGACGTGCCCTCCCTCATGGCCTACGTCAACGATCCGAAGAACCTCAAGAAGAGCGTGGCCGGCTTCCCCGGCGCCCAGCGGATCGAGAAGAAGGACCTCTGGGACATCCAGGCGGACATGCTCATCCCCGCCGCGCTCGGTGGCGAGATCACCGCCGATGTGGCCGAGCGCCTCAAGGTCAAGCTCATCGCCGAGGGCGCCAACGGCCCCACCACTCCCGAGGCCGACCGCGTGCTGCAGAAGCGCGGCATTGATCTCATCCCGGACATCATCGCCAACGCCGGCGGCGTGACGGTGAGCTACTACGAGTGGATCCAGAACAAGCGCATGGAGCGCTGGAGCGAGACCGAGGTGGATCAGCGCCTCGAGAAGGCGATGAAGCGCAACTACCGCATCATCCGCGACATCTCCCGCAACCAGCCGCGCAAGACGGAGATGCACGACAGCCGCAGCTACTGCGTCGGCAAGACGGTGGACCCGCGCTGCGCCGCGATGATCCTCGCGCTCAAGCGCATCGAGGCCCACTACCTGCTCGAGGGCTTCTCGCAGTAACCCGCCCGCGCCTCCCGGCGTGAGCCCCAGGGCCCGGTCTCCCTCGCGGAGCCGGGCCCTTCGTGTTTCCACCGCCTGCTCAGTGCATCACCCGCTCGCGATCCACCAGCAGCAGCGGCGCGTCGTCCTGTGTCTCGTACGCGACGATCCGCAGGCCCACGCCCCGGCTGTTGCCCTCGCGCCCGTCCTGCTTCCCGTACGACAGCGCCACCTGGTAGCGGACCTCGCACAGGCACGTCATCTCCGTGCCGTCCTCGCCCGCGAAGGTGATCTTCAGCTTCTCTCCCAGCGGCAGCGGCTCGCGCGTCTCCACGAACAAGCCCCGCGCGCTGATGTTGCGCCCGATACCGCGTGTCATCCCGTCCTGCGTGCTCAGGTACACGGTGAAGACCTTGTCGAACCGAAGATGTGCCCGGCGCTCGTTCACTCGGTGGTGCCTCCAAGAGGTGAGGCCCACAAACTACATGGTGGTTTCATGTAGTCAAAATATCTACTCCTCGCTACCTCCACGTACCCTTGGCAAAGGTGTGGCGGAAGGGCTGGGGAGTGGCCACGATCCGCCGCCCACCCTTCCCGGGAGCCTGTCCACCGTGAACCGATGCCTCGTCACCCTTGCCCTGCTGCTGCCCGCGATCGCCCTGGCGGATGTGGATCAACGCTTTGCCCGGCTGCGAGACGCCGCCGAGCCGCTGGGAGGCCTGAGCGCCTTCCTCAACCGCTACATCGGCGAGTGCGGAGACATGCTCGCCAGCCAGGACTGCCGCACCAAGGCGGATGAGTTCCGCAAGACGTACAAGGGCAAGAAGCTCTACATGATCATCACCGAGGATGTGGCGACGATGGTGTCCCCCGGCCCGTACCAGCCGCTCTCGGGCGACTACATCATCAACATCCTGCCCTTCTTCCCGGCCGGGAAGTACGCGCTGACGCACGGCACGCCGAAGAAGGCGGACGCGCAGGGCAACCCCATCCTCCCGCTGCTGAGCGTGTCCGGCACCACGCCCGAGGGGTGGAACGGCGGCATGTTCGCGCGGCTGTTCTCGTCCAGGGGCATCCGCGTGCAGGTCGTCTTCACGCCGCTGGACATCTGGAGCCTGTCCAAGCCCGGCGGCGGCAAGTCGTTCGGCGTGTCCGCCCGCGTGGAGGCCATCCTCCTCACGGAGGGGCGCACCGGCCAGGAGCTGGGGCTCTGGCTGGACGGCAAGGACGCGAACAAGAAGAAGAAGTAGCGCCCGCGCCGCGGCGGCAGGCTCACCGGGGGACCGCGTGCTCCTCGAAGCCGGGAGGAGGCCGGGGCGCGGCGCTGAGGGCGATGTCCCCCAGATCCAGCACCTGCCCTTCCACCAGCGTCACCGGCCGGCGCTCCATGCCTCGGGGGCGGGCCATGATGAGCAGCGTGTGCTCGCCTGGACTCAGCCCCTGCAAGGCAAAGTGCCCATCGGCTGCCACCTCATCGTCCAAGGTGCGAGGGTTCTCGCCTTCCACCATCACGAGGGCCTCGGTGATCGGCGCCTTCGTGGTGGCATCCACCAAGCGGCCGCGTACGCCCGCCGCGGACTTCACGGAGATCTCCACCTCCGCCGTGGCTCCCGAAGCCGGAGACGCCGTGGCCTCTCCGCGTGCTCCGTCCGCCGTGCGCACCACCAGGTTCAAGGGCTCGGTGGGCACGTCTGGCAGCTCGAAGCGATCGCCGGGGAACTCCCAGGAGCTGCCGCCCAGCATGAAGGGGCCATAGCGCTGGAGCTCGACGGAGAGGGTGAAGCCCTGCACGGGAGCGCCCCCGCTGGCGCGCACCACCCGGCCGCGCACCGAGGCCGCGGGCTGGAGCTTCACCACGACTTCGCGCTCTCCCGGCTTCACGCCCTGGACCTCGCCGCTGCGCCCCCCGTTGCTGGCTCTCACCTTCAGGCTGCCCGTGGGGGCGTTGGGCGTGGGGTTGGGAGGCAGGGCGACGGAGAAGTGCCCCTCACCGTCCGTCTCGGCCATGTTGCGCGGGCCTCGCCCCACGTCGGCGGACACCGTCACGAAGGTGTTGGGAGAAGGCGTGCCATCCGGCTCGAGGACGACGCCTTGGATCGTGTCAGCCGAGGGTTGTTCGTCCTCCCAGGTCAGCTCCACGTGGGCGGTCTTCCCCGCCTCCACCTGAACCGAGTTCATCTCCCGCGCTCGAGGCACTCCGCGGTCCCTCTCCTTGGGCACCACATGCAGCGAGTACCGGCCCGGCGGCAGCATCATCCGGAAGTTGCCGGCTGCATCCACCTGGGTCTGAGACAGGTCCGCTCCGCCGATACGGAAGCGCATGCCTCCGATCGGGAAGGTCATCACGGTCAGCAGATCGGCGGGCAAGCTCCCGGTGGCCGGACGTACCACGCCCTCCACGGTGCCGGTTTCCTCCAGCGTGAAGTCCGCGTGGGCCGTGCCGCCCTCCTTCACCTCCACCCGCTGACGCGCCCCGAGCGTCGCGCCCTGCCTCGTGGCGGAGAGCGACAAGGAGCCTGCGGCCAGCCCCTCAATCCGATAGTGGCCCTCGGCATCGGTGCGGGACTGGGCCATGGTCTCGCCGAGCGAGCCCCCCCAGGTGCTGCCTCCTGACACCTGCACGTCCTGAAGCGGCTGGCCCGCGCCGTCCTTCACCTGGCCCTCCACCGCGCCGGTGCCCGCGAGCTGGAGCTCCAGCGGGAAGCGATCGCCCGAGGACACCGTCAGCGCCCGCCGCTGCACGGTCGAGAAGCCCGGGGCACTCACGACGAGATCGTAACTGCCGGGGGCCAGGCCTCCCACGGAGAAGTGGCCCGAGCCGTCCGTCACCGCGCGTCCGGAGTCCCCGTTGTTGCCATAGGGGCTGACGTCGACACTGGCTCCAGAGACTGCCGCTCCCGTGGACCGCGCCACCACGCGGCCCTCCAGTACCGCGCCCTGGCCGAGCTTCACCCGGACATCCCGCACCGTCTTCCCCGCCGCCACGCTCACGGGCCTGTCCAGCGAGCCCGCCTCGTCGCCACGCCGCGCGGACACGGTGTACTGCCCGGGCTCCACCTCGACGGAGAACCCGCCGCCCTGGCCGGTGGTGGCCACCTGGGGCACGTGCCCGCTCACCTGGACCTCGGCGCCCGAGGCGGGGGTGCCCTGCGCATCCACCACGAAGCCCTCGATGACGGCGGCCTCCTGCAAGGCCACCGTGAGCCCCGTCGCGGGCACCTTCACGCTCCGCAGGAAGGCTTGTGCATGTCCCGGCGCGTGCGCCTCCAGCGCGTACTCTCCCGCCGCCAGCCCCTCCACGCGGAAGTTTCCCCGCTCGTCGCTCGAGGCGTACACCCGCTCCTCGGCGGGGGCCTCCGCGCGCTGGAAGGTCTCCAGCTTGTGGCCGTGCGCCGTGAGGACGAGCTCCACCAGCGGCACCGGCTCCTCCGAGCCCTTCGCCACCGTGCGGCCCGTGAGGGACTGGCCCGTCTCCACGCTCAGGCGCAGGGCTGTGCGCGCCTCGCCGTACGGGCGCACCACGTCGCGCAGCAGCGGCGCGTAGCCCTGTGCGTGCACCGCGGCCAGGTAGCCCCCGGGCCTCGAGGCGAGCCGTGCGTGCCCCTGCGCATCCGTGATGCCCGCGCTCGCCAGCCGCCACGAGATTTCGCCGAGGTTCGGATCTCGCGCGCCGCGCCAGTACAACCGCACGTTGGCGCCGGGCACGGGCCGCTCGCCCGCGAACACCTCCACCTCCAGCACTCCGTCCTGCTCGGTGGGAGCCTTTGCCAGCGCCGGAGTGCTGCCCGCGTCCGCACCGCCTCGCGCGCCGAGGTCCTCGGGGCTCTCGTTCTGCGGCGCCGTGCCGCCCCGCCCCGCCGGTGCCTGTCTCGACTCAGCAGTCTGCGCAGGGCCCGCGGACGAGGCCCCATCGGAGCCTGCCTGGCGCCAAAGGAATACGAGCACCAGCCCCACTGCCACCAGGATCGCCGCGATGATGAGCTTGCGCATATCGATTCACAGGAACGCGGCGCCAGGCGCCAGGGCTCAGGGGGAGAGCGCCACGTACTGTTGCACATCGCCACGCTGCACACGCAGCAGCACATGGGAGCCCGCCCCGCCCTTCTCCAGCGCGCTGCGCACGCCCGCCACGTCCTTCACCCGGTGGCGGTTCACCTCGGTGACGATGTCTCCGACAGTCAGGCCCGCCTGCTCCGCCGGGCTGCGCGGGACGATGCCCGTCACCAGCGCCCCCGCGTAGGGCTCGTATCCCATCTGACTGGCCACATCCGGCGAGAGATCCCTCAGCACCAGCCCCAGCTCGTCCACGTTGCCCGGGCTGTCCAGCGCCTGCAGCGTCTCCTGCGCCGGGCGCGCGGCCAGCTTCACCGACACCTCCTTCGTCTCGGTGCCGCGCATCAGCGTCAGCTTCGTCTCGGTGCCGGGCGCCAGCAGCGCCACCTTGCGCATCAACTGCAAGTACGAGCCAATGGGCTTGCCGTTCACGGCCACCACGCGATCCCCCGGGCGGATGCCCGCGTTGGCGGCGGGGCTGCGGCGGAAGACCTCCTTCACCATCAGGGGGCGCCCATCCTCGACCGGGACCGCATCGTCGATGTACACCCCGAGCCACCCGCGCTCCAGCCGGCCGTTCTCGCGCAGGTTGGGCAGCAGATCCTTCACCATGTTGATGGGCACCGCGAAGCCAATCCCCTGCCCCTGGCTCATGATGGCGGTGTTCACCCCCACCACCTCGCCGCGCATGTTGAAGAGCGGGCCGCCGGAGTTGCCCGGGTTGATCAGCGCGTCCGTCTGGATGAAGTCATCGAACACCCCCACGCCCAGCACCCGCTCCTTGGCGGAGATCATCCCGTGCGACACCGAGTGATCCAGCCCGAACGGGTTGCCGATCGCGGCCACCCAGTCCCCCACCTCGAGCCGATCCGAGTCGCCCAGGTACACCGCCGGCAGGTTCGCTGGCCCCACATCCCCCAGGCGCAGCAGCGCCACGTCCGTGGACGCGTCCCGCCCCACCACCTCGGCGTCGAACTCGCGCCCGTCCGCCAGCCGCACGACGATCTGCTGGGCCTTGGCCACCACGTGGTTGTTCGTCACCACCAGCCCATCCGGCGTGAGCACGAAGCCCGAGCCCGTCGAGCGCCCCGAGGCCCCCATCCGGTCCGGTGCATTCACCGTGGTGATGTTGACGACGCCCGCCTCCACCGCGTGGATCAACGGAGCCAGCGAGGTGGGTGCGACGAAGTGAGGAATGCCCGGGTCCCCCGCCTTGCGCTCGCGCCACAGCCCGAGCGCCCCGGAGCTCCCTGGGGTCTTCTCCCCCTGAGCGTTGAGGTAGGCCGCCTGTTCGCGAGCCCGGGCCTGGAGCCAGGCCTCCAGCCCCGAGTCGGCGCTCGCCGAGGTGGCGAGCACCAGGGTGAGCAGCAACAGGCAGCGAGGCGAGCCGAAGGAGTACATCAAACGGGACATGGCGACGGAGGCAACAGACACCCCCCTCGCCTATTTCCCACCGGGCAGCCGGTCAAGCCTGAGCTGGGGGCACGTACTTGGCCACCTTGACCCGGGCCGGGCGGATGATCCGGTCCTTCATGCGGTAGCCCGCCCGCACCTCGGCGACCACCCGCTGATCCTCCTCCGGCTGGGGGGTGATCTCCATGTCGGAGGCCTCGGCCGTGTTGGGATCAAACGGCTGCCCCACCAGCTGGAGGCGCTCGATGCCCAGGGACTGGACCTTGGAGAGCAGCCCGTCGCGGATCATCTTCACGCCCTGCCCCAGCGACGAGCTGGCCTCCTGCCCGCTCATGGTGAGGCAGCGATCCAGCTCGTCGATGGCCTCCAGGAGCGAGACGGCCACGTTGCCGCGCTCCACGTCCATCATCCGCTCGCGCTCGCGGGTGAGCCGCTGCTTGAACTCCTCGCGGTCCTTGTTCACCGCCTGGTAGGCCCGCGCCAGCTCATCCACCCGGCGGCGGGTGGCCTCCAGCTCGGCCTCCAAGCGCTGGCGCTCCGCATCCGCCGCCCCCTCGGGCGCCGCGCCTTCGGCCTGGGCCTGCTGCGAAGCCGCCGCCTCAGCGGGGCGAGCCTGATCCTGGGTGCTTTCCGGAGTACGGGGATTGCCGTCCATGTCGAACCTGCGTCGATCCATTGACGCGGGAGTACGCGCCGTGGTGGGTGTGGTCCACTTCCTACATCCCTGAACAGACCGAACGTAACCGCCGTCCCAGGTCTGTCAACGCGCGACCTGGGATTAGTGCTCGGAGGGAGCGGGCTCCTCTTCGGGAAGGAACCCGTGGTCCACCTGGCCAGTCACCTCGTCGATGATCTCCACCTGGGCGGCGCGGAGCGAGTAGTACAGCAACCACCGCTCGGCTGCTGTGAGCGTCCCAGCAGGCAGCGCAGTCTCGATTTCCTGCACCGTCAGCCGCCCGTCGCGCAACCCCTTCGCGAAGAGCTCCTTCCGGGCCATGTAGCTCTTTCCGATCCTGTTCTCCACGACCGCCGCCTCCTGTTCGTCCAAAGGTAATTCTTCTTTTTGACGCTGCAGGACGCGGGCCGTTCCGACGCCTGCCCCCGAGGGAAGCAGGCGCTCAGACGTCAGAGGAGCTGCTGGCGTGCTGGGTAGTAGGATTCCCTTCCTGCTCGCCGGCAGGGTGAGCGGCGACAACCTGGCGTGCCTCCGGGTGGATGAGCCCGCGATCGGCGAGCACCTTGGGCCCCAGCAGGGCCACCATGGCCTCCTCCTCCACCACCTCGATGGCGAGCAGGCGCGCGGCCAGGGCATGCACCTTGTCGCGGTTGGTGTTGAGCACCTCGCGGGCCCGGTCGAGCGCCTCGCTCACGAGCTTGCGGACCTCATCATCCACCAAGCGCGCCGTCTGCTCGGAGTAGGACCGGGACTCGGGCAGGCCCGCCGAGCGCAGGAAGGCCGCGCCCGAATCGCTGCCGAGCGCCACCGGCCCCAGCGAGCTCATGCCGTAGTCGCGCACCATCAGCCGGGCGATCTCCGTGGCCTGCTT
Source organism: Hyalangium sp. (assembly GCF_045802625.1). Lineage (NCBI taxonomy): Bacteria > Pseudomonadati > Myxococcota > Myxococcia > Myxococcales > Archangiaceae > Hyalangium > Hyalangium sp. Next base: position 46,854 of record NZ_JBJMQP010000112.1, read on the forward strand.
GATGTCGTTGGAGGCGCCGGTGGAGATCTCCCCGATGAAGAGCTCCTCCGCGGCGCGGCCGCCCATCATCCCGGCCATCTTGTCGCGCAGCTCCTCCAGCGACATGAGGTAGCGGTCCTCCAGCGGCAGGGACATGGTGTAGCCCAGCGCGGCGAGGCCTCGAGGGATGATGGAGACCTTCGTCACCCGCTCGGCGTGAGGCAGCATCCAGCCCACCACGGCGTGGCCGGCCTCGTGGTGCGCGACGATCTCCTTCTCGCGCTCGTTCATGCGGCGGTTCTTCTTCTCCAGGCCCGCCACCACGCGCTCGATGGCCTCCTCGAAGTCCGCGCGCATCACGAAGTCGCGGTTGCGCCGGGCGGCCAGCAGCGCCGCCTCGTTCACCACGTTGGCCAGGTCCGCGCCCGCGAAGCCCGGCGTGCGCGCGGCGATGCCCTTGAGGTCCACGTCCGGCCCCAGCTTCACGTTGCGCGAGTGGATCACCAGCACCTGCTCGCGGCCCCGCTTGTCCGGCCGGTCCACCAGCACCTGGCGATCGAAGCGGCCCGGGCGCATCAGCGCGCTGTCCAGGATCTCCGGCCGGTTGGTGGCCGCGAGGATGATCAGGCCCGTGCGCCCATCGAAGCCGTCCATCTCCGCCAGCAGCTGGTTGAGCGTCTGCTCGCGCTCGTCATGGCCGCCAGCCACGCCCGCGTTGCGGCTCTTGCCGATGGCGTCCAGCTCGTCGATGAAGATGATGCACGGCGCCTTGGCGTTGGCCTGAGCGAACAAGTCCCGGACTCGCGCGGCACCCACGCCCACGAACATCTCCACGAACTCGGAGCCGGAGAGGCTGAAGAACGGCACGCCCGCCTCACCGGCCACGGCGCGGGCCAGCAGCGTCTTGCCGGTGCCCGGCGGGCCCACCAACAGCACGCCCTTGGGGATGCGGCCCCCCAGGCGGCGGAACTTCTCCGGCGTCTTGAGGAACTCGACGATCTCGCGCAGCTCGTCCACGGCCTCGTCCACGCCGGCCACGTCCTTGAAGCCCACGCCGGTGTCAGCCTCGGCCTGCACCTTCGCGCGTGTCTTGCCGAAGCTCATCACGCTCTGCGGGCCCTGGCCGATGCCGCCCGTCACCCGGCGCATCATGAAGCTCCAGAACAGGAGCACCAGCCCCATGGGGACCAGCCAGATCCACACCATCTCGGACAGGCCGGACTGGGGCACCGCCTCGTACGCGATGCCCTTCTGCTCGAGCAGATCCACGAGCTTGTCGTCCCCGGGAACCTTGTAGGCCATCAACGGCAGCTCATTGAGCTCCCCGCGCAGCGCCCGCTCCTGGCCCGGCTGCGGCGCGGGCTGCGTGGAGCCCGCCTTGAGGAAGCCCTTCACCCACTCGGGAGAGATCTGCACCTTGTTGAACTGATCGCTCTCCACCTTCTGGCGGAACTCGCTGTAGGTGACCCGGCGAACGCCCGCATCCTGGAAGACGTTACGGAACAGCAGGAAGCCCAGCACCAACAGCAGGATGTAGCCGATGGGTGAGCCCAGCTTGAACCCCTTGCCCGGCGTCGTTGGCTTCTCGGGCTTCCTGGCGCGGGGGCCAGTCCCTCCAGAAGGTGTTGGATCCTGCTGCTTCATCGTCGGCACGCTCGCCCCTCCCCCAAGCCTCGCTCCCATGTGGCGAGGCGTCACACCTGCCGGGCAAAGATGGTCACCACCGCCAGCCCGTCAACCCGACGTACCCTGCGTGTTGTTGTCATCAGAACGCCGGTTCATCGGCACTCTGTCCGATATAAAGGTTGGCCCGCGAACTCGGAGCCCAGCAGATAGCCACGCCCACCCGGAGTGAAGGCAATGGCCTCCGCCTGGGCCTGGCTGGCGCTGGGTACTTCGGCCACCTGCCCCGCGATCAGATCCTCCAGGCGCTGGGCCTGCGGGCGCCGCACCTCCCAGACTCGCGTATAGGTGCGCAGCAGCAGCCGCTCGCCCGAGGGGTTCAAGTCCGCGCCCGTCGTCAACCGATCGACATCCTGCGGCGCATGGAGCGTGCCCAGCTTCTTCGCCTTCACCTGCTCGTTGGGGCGCAGGCCGTCCAGCGCGTACACGTCCCCCAGCGAGTCCGGGGTCTTGGTGATCACGGCCAGCCGGCCCGTGCGGGCGTCGATGATCAGGGACTCGGCGTTGTGGGGGCCGTCCGGGTAGGTGAACGCCAGCGTCTCGACCGGCAGGGAGGCGTCCGCGAGCTGCTCGGGCTCCGCGAGCCGGAAGAGGCGGACCTGCTCCCGCTGCTGGAAGTTGTCTCCAATGTCCGCCAGGTAGACGCACGGCGGAGCCTCGGCCCGGGGCTCGCATGGGCCCACGGCGATGTCCTCGAGGTCCTTCGCCGTGGCGCCCGTCAGCGTGAAGGTGGCGCGGATCTTCCCGCTGTCCTCCATCGCATACAGCCGGAAGGCGTTGTCCGAGTCGTTATGGGCCCAGAAGACGCCTGGGTGCCGAGCGCTGGCGGCCAGCCCGGACAGCTCGCTCAGCCCGGCGGGCACGGTGCCCGTCTGCCGCGCATCACCATAGAGGGTGCAGCCGGGCACACTGGTGGCGGGGGGATAGAGCCCTCCCGCATCTGGCGGAACCTGCTGCTGCGCCGTGACGGGCTTGGGACTCGAGCAGGCACACCACAGGCCCGCGAGCAGAACCGGGGCCAGGCGCCGCACGTCAACCTTCCAGGTTGAGCAGCTTCGCCAGCGTCTTCGCGTCCGCGTCGGGGAACTGGTACTGCGCCATCTCTTCGAGCGCCACCCAGCGGTGATCGTGCACGCGCAGGTGCTGGATGGTGGCCTTGGCGTCCTTCAGGCGGCAGTGGAAGACGCGGAAGTCGATGTCGTACTTCGGATACTCGTGGTGCGTGTGCATGGCCTGCTCGAGCACGGTGACGTCGACGCCCATCTCCTCGCGGATCTCCCGCGCGAGCGCCTGGGCATCGGACTCGCCCTCTTCCACGCGACCGCCGGGGAACTCCCAGAGCAGCGGCAGCGACGCCTTCGGCGGGCGCTGGGTGATGAGGTAGCGCCCTGCGTCGTTCTGCAGCATCGCGCCGACCACGCGGATCTGACGGCGACCCATACGTTCTCCTGTCTCATCGGAGGGGGAGGGGCGGCCTAACACAAGCGCCCGCCCGTCGCCAATCACCGACAAGGCTGCACACGGTCCGCCAGGGGTGCCAGCCCTGCCTGCCCTGCGGCCTACCGGGAAGGAGACTCTTTCTTGCGGCGCCCCTCCCCCGAGGAGGCCCCTCGGCGGCCCGACTGCCCTCGGCCTCCTCGCGACGGGCGGGGCCCCTCCGCGGAGGTGGCCCCTCGGGCGTGCGAGCCCTTCGCCTTGCCCCGTGCCGTGGCGCGAACCAGGGCCGCGACCTCGCGCTCGGCCTCTTGGCGGCCATAGAGCTGTCCGATGCGCCACAGGTGCAGGCGCAGCTCGTGGCTGAACTCCTCGCACGAGGTGTAGCGATCCGTGCGGCGTGGCGCCAGGGCGCGGCGGAGGATGGGACGCAGCCCCGTGGACAGGTTGCGCGTCGCCTCCTCGACATCCCCCGTGGTGAGCTCCCGGATCTTCTCCACGAAGCCCCAGGTGAGCTTGCGGATCTGCGCCCGGAGCTCCAGCACGAGCGCGGCCGCGGCCCTGTCTCCGCGGCCCAACGCCGTCGCCTCATCCACGCGCCGGCGGAGCTCGCTCAGCTCCTGGGTGACGCGATCCGAGCCCTCGATCAGCGGCCGGCCGGTGAGCAGGTGCAGCATCACCGCGGCCAGCGAGAACTGATCGCTGCGCCCGTCGATCGACCCCTTGCGCGTCAGCTCGGGCGAGGCATAGGCGAGGTTGCCGGGCAGCACGTCATCCTCGGTGGGCTGGCGCTCCGGGAGCGAGGCCCACACGGCCCCGAAGTCGGTGAGCTTCACCTCGCCCCGGGTGCCCACCATGATGGTGCGCGGCGACACGTTGCGGTGGACCAGCCGCAGCCAGCGCCCCTTCTCGGTGGTGAGCATATGCGCGTGGTGAAGCGCGGCGGCCACTTCGGCCCCCAGGTAGCACGCGAACGCCTCGGACAGCGGCTTGCCCGCCTGGGCCGAGAACTCGAGGATGGCATCCAGCCGGTGCCCCTCCACGTACTCCAGCACGAGGTAGGGATCTCCCGCGGTGCCCTCGAGATCATGCATGCCTGCGATGCCGGGGTGCCGCAGCCACGAGGTGATGGCCACCTCCTCCATGAGCCGGCGGTAGTCCTCCTCGCGGCAGTCGCGCGCCAGGCGCTTGAGCACGACATAGTCCCCAGTGTTCGTGTCGAAGCGCCTGCGGGCGAGCAGCAGCTCTCCGTGCCAGGTCTGCTCCAGCGGACGGATGAGCTCATACGTGGTGCGGCCAGACTGCAGGAGCACAGGACCTGAGGCCGGAGTGCGGTCCGAGGGGGTGCTCGGCATGAAGGGGCTCCTCATTTCATTCGGAAGGGTGGGGACGCGCCCCACGGACAACCCAAAGGGTAAATTTTCGGCGACTCTACGTCGAGAGTAGCCCGGGAGTGGAAGAACGAGTGAAAGACGCGCCGCGCCGTCCTGGCATAGGCTGGGCGCCTCATGAGCCAGAGACAGCGGGCCATCGCCCTCGGGGCCGCCATCCGAGCGGCTCGGGAAAAGACGGGGCTGACTCAGGAAGAGGTGGCCCACCAGATCGAGCTGCACCCGATGACCTACGGTGGCATCGAGCGCGGCCGGCTGCTGCCCAGCATCTCCACGCTGACGCGGATCTGCATCGCGCTGAAGCTCGATCCGGACACACTTCCGGACTTGAGGGACGTGCGCGACTAGGATTGGCCCATGGCCTCCATTCAATTCCTCGGTGCCGCGGGCACCGTCACGGGCTCGAAGTTCCTGCTGGAGCATGAGGGCCGGCGCGTGCTCGTCGACTGCGGACTGTTTCAGGGAAAGAAGGAGCTGCGGCAGCTCAACTGGGAGCCCCTGCCCGTCCCGGTGCCGAGCCTGCATGCGATCGTCCTGACGCACGCTCACATCGATCATACGGGCGGGCTGCCGCGCGTGGTGCATGCGGGCTACGACGGCCCGGTCTACTGCACGTCCGGGACGCGGGACTTGTCGGCGCTGCTGCTGCCGGACTCGGCGCACCTGCAGGAGGAAGAGGCGCGCTACGCCAACAAGGAGCACTTCTCCCGGCACCAACCGGCGCTGCCGCTCTACGGGGTGGAGGACGCCGAGCGCGCGGTGAAGCTGATGGAGACGTTCAGCTACGAGCGCTCCAAGGAGATCCTCCCGGGCATCACCCTCACCTTCTACCGAGCGGGCCACATCCTCGGCTCGGCGGTGTGCGTGTTCGACCTGAAGAGCACGGGCCAGCGCGTGGTGTTCAGCGGGGATCTGGGCCGCTACAACGCGCCCATCCTGAGGGATCCACAGGGCGTGAAGTCGGCCACCACGCTGGTGGTGGAGAGCACCTACGGCAACCGGGAGCACGGTGAAACCCAGCCGGAGGAGGCGCTGTGCAACGCGGTGAAGCGCGCGTTCGATCGCCGGGGCATGGTGATCATCCCCGCCTTCGCCATCGGGCGCACCCAGGAGCTGCTGTATCACCTGCGCAACCTGGAGGAGGCCCGCCGCATCCCCGAGGTGGATGTGTACGTGGACTCGCCCATGGCGTGTGACGCGACGCCCATCTACCTGGCGCACCCCGAGGAGCACGACCTGGCGATGAAGGAGCTGTTGGCGCGTGGGAAGACGCCGCTGGCCACACGGCGTACGCACTTCGTCACCTCGCCGAATGACAGCAAGCGGCTCAACCTGATCGAGGGGCCGGGGATCATCATCTCGGCGTCGGGGATGGCCACGGGCGGGCGCGTGCTGCACCACCTCAAGCACCGGCTGCCAGACGCGCGCAACACCGTGCTCTTCGTGGGCTACCAGTCCGAGGGCACGCGCGGACGGCGCCTGCTGGACGGGGAGAAGGAGCTCAAGATCCACGGGCAGCTGATCCCGGTGGAGGCGGAGATCCGCGTGGTGAGCGGCTTCTCCGCGCACGCGGACTGGACCGAGACGCTGCGCTGGATGAAGGGCTTCGAGTCCCCACCCCGTCAGACGCTGCTGGTCCACGGTGAGCCGGATGCGCTCCAGGCGCTCAAGGCCCGCGTCGAGGCCCAGGGGTGGAAGGCCGCCGTGCCCCACCACCTGGAGCGCGTCGAGCTGGCTCGGTGAGCTTCACCTGAGCCCTCCCGGCTCCCCCTCGGGCAATCGAGGGAGCGTTGCCGGGCGTCCTTGGGGTCACGACCTTTCATGAGCGGGCTGCGTGCAAGCTCTTGGGAGGCTGTGATGGCGGACAAGCGCGACGAACGGGACCAATACAGAGGTGAACGGCGGGACCCAGAGAGGGAGCGGCGGATCGAGCGACGGGCTGACATCTACCGGGGCTCGGACGAACGAGGCTACGGAGGCGGCGAACACCTGGGCCGTGACTGGGAGCGAGGAGATCTGGAGGGAGCCGAGCGCCTGGGCCGAGGTGAGCGCCTTCACAGCGTGGACGAAGAGCGCTTCGTTCGCGGCGGCCGAGGGAGCGAGGAGCGCTTCCGCGACACGGGCCGGGACGTGCGCCAGTACGCGGACTTCGATCGCGAGCGGGAGGATCATGGCTACCGCGACAGGGATCGAGAGGATCTGCGCGCCAGCCCGAGCGGTCGAGGGTTCGGCGAGGTGATTGATCGGGAGGGGCGGCACCGTCACTACAACCTCACGGGCCTGCATGATCTGGACGACCTGTCCGAGCTTCGGGAGCGCTACCACGAGCACCGCCACCCACGAGACTATGAGCCGCACTACGGCCACGGCCCGGGGATCGAGAACATGGAGTCTCCTCGGCTGGGCTACGGCACGAGCATGACTCGCCGGACCAGCTCGGACCGGGAGATGGGCCACGGCGGCTTCATGGGAGATACCTACCGCGCGGGCTCGCCGCAGCCCTCGGGGCGAGGGCCGAAGGGTTACCAGCGCTCGGATGACCGCATCCGCGAGGACATCTGCGACCGGCTGATGGTGAGCTGGATGAACGCCGAGAACGTCGACGTCATCGTGCGAGCCGGTGAAGTCACGCTCCAGGGCACGGTGAAGAGCCGGGATGAGAAGCGCGCCATCGAGGCGCTCGCCGAGTCCGTGCTCGGGGTGAAGGACATCACCAACGCGCTGCGGCTCGAGCGCGCCGATCAGGTTCGCGCCGAGGCACGTCCCGAGCAGCTCCCGCAGACCCAGAACCTCAAGGATCGGCCTCAGGCGCAGAGCCAGCAGGGACGAGACCAGGAGCGACGGGCGAAGGACCAGGAGCAGACGTCCGCGCCGCAGCCAGGGGACACGTCGCTGCACTCGTGAGGTGAATCCGAGGGCGCTGTCCACGGTGGCAGCGCCCTCCCCTCACGCGGGCTGAAGGCTCAGCTCCTCGCCCCATCCGAGGGCGTCACGCTGATGACCACGGACTTGGAGGCCGGCGTGCGGCTCTTCTCCGCGAAGTTGTCGATCGCCACCAGCACGTTGGTCTCGGGGAAGTACGTCGCCGCGCACCGGCGGGGAATCCGATACGGCACCACCACGAAGCGCCGCGCCACGCGCGTCTCACCCCGGAAGTGGCTCGTCAGGTCCACCACCTGTCCCTCGGTGAGCCCGAGCGCACGCAGGTCCTCCGGGTTCAGCAGCACCACCCGCCGCCCGTTGCGGATGCCTCGGTAGCGGTCATCCAGCCCGTACAGCGTGGTGTTGTACTGATCGTGGCTGCGGATGGTCATCATCAGGAGCTGGCCAGGGCCTAGCTCGATTCGCGGCAGCGGGTGGACCGTGAAGTGCGCCTTGCTGTCCGGCGTGGTGAAGTGCCCCTCGCGCGGCCCGTTGGGCAGGTAGAAGCCGCCGGGCTCGCGGACGCGCGGGTTGAAGCGCTCGAAGCCGGGGACGACGCGGGAGATGCACTCCCGGATGCGATCGTAGTCCTCCACCAGCCCCTGCCAGTCCACCTGGCTCTTCGAGCCGAGCACGGCCCGCGCCAGCCCCGCGACGATGTCCGGCTCGCTGCGCAGGTGCTCGGAGGCGGGCTCCACCGCGCCACGCGAGGCGTGCACCACGCCCATCGAGTTCTCCACCGTGACGAACTGCGCCCCGCTCGCCCTCACGTCCCGCTCGGTGCGGCCAAGGCACGGGAGGATCAGCGCACGCCGCCCGTGAACCAGGTGCGCCCGGTTCAGCTTGGTGGACACGTGCGCGGTGAGGCGCGTGCGGCGCAGGGCCTCGGCGGTGAACTCGGTGTCCGGCGTGGCCGACAGGAAGTTGCCGCCCAGGGCAAAGAGCACCTTCACCTTGCCCTCGTGCATGCCCCGGATCGTGGCCACCGTGTCCAGGCCGTGCGCCCGGGGAGGCTCGAAGCGGAACTCCCGCTGCAGGGAGTCCAGGAACGCGGGGCTCGGCTTCTCCACGATGCCCATGGTCCGATCGCCCTGGACGTTGCTGTGGCCGCGCACCGGGCACAACCCCGCGCCCGGCTTGCCGACGCTGCCTCGCAGCAGCGCCACGTTGACGATCTCCTGGATGTTGGCCACCGCGTTCTGGTGCTGGGTGAGCCCCATCGCCCAGCAGAAGATGATCCGCTCCGAGCTCGCCAGGATCTCCGCCGCGGCGCGGATCTGCTCCTGCGCCACGCCGCTCTGCTCCACCACCTCGTCCCATGAGACGGCGCGCAACGCTTGCACGTACTCCTCGAAGCCCGTGGTCCGCTGCTGGATGAACTGCTTGTCCAGCACCCGGCCCGGCCGCCGCGCCTCCTCCTCCAGCAGCGCCTTGCCCAGCCCCTTGAGCAGCGCCACATCCCCGTTGATGCGCACCGGCAGCCACAGGCGGTTGATGGCCGTGCCCGGGCCGATGAGCTGGATCAGCTCCTGAGGGTGCTTGAAGCGGTTGAGCCCCGTCTCCGGCAGCGGGTTGATGCTGACGATCTGGCACCCTCGGCGCGCCGCCGCCTGCAGCGACGTGAGCATGCGGGGGTGGTTGGTGCCCGGGTTCTGGCCGATGACGAAGATGGCCTCGGCCTTCTCGAAGTCCTCCAAGGTCACCGTGCCCTTGCCGATGCCGAGGGTCTCCTTGAGCGCCGCGCCGCTGGACTCGTGGCACAGATTCGAGCAGTCCGGCAGGTTGTTGGTCCCGAACTGCCGCACGAAGAGCTGGTAGAGAAACGCGGCCTCGTTGCTCGTGCGCCCGGAGGTGTAGAAGCACGCCTCGTCCGGCGAGCCGAGCGCGTTCAGCTCCTCCGCCACCAGCGCGAAGGCCTCGTCCCACGAGAGGGGCTCGTAGTGCGTGGAGTCCTCGCGCAGCACCATGGGGTGCGTAAGCCGCCCCTGCTTGCCCAGCCACAGATCCGGCTGCTGGGCCAACTCCGCCACGCTGTACCGGCGGAAGAACTCCGGCGTCACACGCGCTTGGGTGCCCTCCTCCGCCACCGCCTTGGCCCCGTTCTCACAGAACTCCGCCACGGAGCGCTCGCCGTCGGGATCCGGCCAGGCGCAGCCGGGGCAGTCGAAGCCATCCTTCTGGTTCAACTGGAGCAGCAGTTGGGTGCCGCGAATCGGCCCCATCTCGCCCCAGGCGTGCTGGATGGAGGCCAGCACCGCGGGCACTCCGCCGGCCACCTCCTGCACGGGGCCCACGTCCGGGGGTTTGGGTTCCACGGGCGGCTGCGCGCTGGGGAGCCCCTGGGCGAGCGACACCGAAGACCGAGCGGGCTGCTCCGGCGCTCCCTGTTCCCTGCTCCGCGCGTCCGCCATGGCTACCACTCCTGAAGGTGCGGGCACCCATGCCCGCTTCGAGCACTGAGGCTATAGTGCCCGCCTCCAAGACCCAATGCTCTGCAAGTCCTCCTCTCGCACGCTTGTTGCCCTGGCGATCGTTCTGCAACTCGCCAGGATCGGATGTCAGAGCCAGCGGCTCAGCACTCGGTAGAGCCCGTGGCCTCGATGACGTACACCTTGCGCGACTGCTCGAAGACCGGGATGTAGAGATCGCCCAGACCGCACGAGTCCTCCGCACGCTGCTGGAACCAGTGGTAGTAGCCGGACTGGAACTCCTCGCCCGTGCCCACCTCGGCCTCGATGGCCGGCATCAGATTGTTCAGGTACCGCAGCGTCGAGAGCGTCTCCAGCCGGTCCCGCGTGACGCCCGCATGCCAGGGCAGGTTCACCGGATCCGAGGCGCCCTGCTCCAACGCCGCCGCCACCACGTCGTCCCGGGTGAAGCTGCCGTCTGCCGAGCTGATCTCGAAGGCGCGCACGGTGGCATTGCCGCCCGCGGCGGCCTGCACCGCGGGGCTGACCGCGACCTCCACCAGCGAGACGTTGGTCAACGCTTGAGAGCGCTTCTTGAGCTGCGTCTTCGCGGTAGGAGCCGGTGCGTTCTCCTGGGACGGATTGCTACAACCAACCCCAAGGGTGACAAGCAGGCAGAGGGACAGCAGCGGAAGAGGCTTCATCCGGGGCTCCTGTGAGCGGGGGGACTCAATTCCCGACGTTGAACAATTCGATGGTAACCGAATTTTACAGGAGCATCAAGCCCAACCTGCATTTCACGTGGGACGTGTGAAGCAGGCAAAAGCCGCCTACCCAGCGGAGCCCGGGGTGTAGATGGTGGACTGGAGGAGGCGGACGCGCTGGGTCACGGCGCCGAGGCTCTCGGCATGGCCCACGAAGAGGAACCCCTGGGGGCAGAGGTGCTCCACGAGCCGCTCGAGGGCCCGGGCCTTGGAGGCGGCATCGAAGTAGATGAAGACGTTGCGGCAGAAGATCAGATCGAACCGGCCCACCACCGGGTAGTGCTCCTCGTGGAGGTTGACGCGCTCGAAGCGCACCAACGGGCGAAGCTCGGGGCCGGCCTTCATCCACTGCGCCTGGCTCCCGGTGCCGCGGAGCATGAACGCCTTGAGGTAGCGGGTGGGAATCTCCCGGGCTCGCTCCACCGGCCAGAGCGTCTGGCGGGCCCGCTCGAGGACCCGCGTGGACAGATCCGTGGCGAGGATCTCGATCTGCCAGCCCTCCTCCACCGGGAGGTGGGAGCGCAGCACCATGGCCAGGGTGAAGGCCTCCTCGCCCGTGGAGCACCCCGCGCTCCACGCGCGCACCTTGCGCACGCCCGTCCCCGGGTGACCCTGTGCGCGCCAGCGGGGCAGCACCTCGTTCTCCAGGAACTCGAAGTGCCGCGGCTCGCGGAAGAAGTGCGTCTCGTGCGTGCAGATGGCGTCCAGCAGCCGGAGCCGCTCCGCCGCGTCCTCCTCCACCTGGCGCAGGTAGGCGCTGAAGGAGGGGCCGCCCAGCTCGCGGAGCCGGCGCGCCAGCCTCCCCATCAGCAGGGCCTTCTTGTTCGGCCCCAAGTAGATGCCGGCCTCGCGGTAGATGAGCCGCTGGTAGCCGTAGAAGACACGGTCGGGGATCTCCGAGGAGAGCAAGGAGCTGCCGGGCTCGGGGGCTTGCAGCTTCAGGGCGGCCTGCGAGTTCATGCGCATGCTCCTGGGCTCATCCCTGAGACTCATCGAGCCCTGCTTCCGGAGCCGGCGCTGGCAGGGCGGGCAGCTCTTGCGGCTCGGCGGCGGCACTGGCCGCGCGGATCTCCTGGCTGTTCAAGACCCGATCGATGTCGAGCAGGAGGATGAACTTCCGGCCGGCCCGTCCCATTCCGACAAGATACTCGGCATGAACGGGGGTTCCGAACGCCGGAGGCGGCTCCACATCCGCCGGGCCCAGGTCCAGCACCTGTCCGACGGCGTCCGCCAGCACTCCCATCACCAGCTTCTCTCCCTGAAATGTCACCTCCGCCACGACGATGCAGCTCCGGGGGTGCACGGTGCTCGGTGGCAGGCCGAGCTTCATCGCCAGATCGATGACGGGCAGCACGCTCCCACGCAGGTTCGTCACGCCACGGATCCACTCGGGGGCGCTGGGGACACGTGTCACGGTGTCGTACTCGATGATCTCCCGGACCTGGAGGATGCCGACGGCGTACTCCTCCCCGGCGATGAAGAAGCTCAGATACTGGGCGGTGGGTGCGGCCGCGGGCGGGTTCATGACGGGCTCCTAGAATCTCTTGAACTCACGATCATCCGCGGACAGGAGGGCAGCGCTCTCCTCACTGGCCTTGGGCGCGGGCTGTGCCACGATGCTGGCCGGAGCCGGCGGCCCCACCCAGCTCCGGGGCTTCCCGAACCGCGGCTGCCTCCCGTGCTCCTCACCCACTCGGAAGAAGGACACGAGCTGCTCGAGCGCCGAGGCCTGCGCCGACAACTCCTCCGCCGTCGCCGACAGCTCCTCCGCCGCCGCTGCATTGCGCTGCGTCACCTGATCCACCTGCACCATCGCCCGGTTCATGTGCTTCACACCCATCGCCTGCTCTCCGCTGGCGGCCACCACCTCCTGCACCAGCTGCGCCGTCTTCCGGATGGAGGGCACCAGCTCCTCCAGCAGCTCCCCCGAGCGCTGCGCCACCTTCACGCTCCGGCTGGCCAGCCCTCCTATCTCCTGCGCCGCTCCCCGGCTCCTCTCCGCTAGCTTCCTCACCTCCGTCGACACCACCGAGAACCCTCGGCCGTGCTCCCCGGCTCGCGCCGCCTCTATCGCCGCGTTCAGCGCCAGCAGGTTCGTCTGATACGCGATCTCCTCCACCACACTGATCTTCCCCGCTATCACCTCCATCGCCTCCACCGTCTCCTTCACCGCCTGCCCGCTCTTGCTGGCGTGCTCGGCTCCCTGCACCGCCATCTGCTCCATCTGCCGGCTGTTCTGGCTGGTCTGCTCAATCGTCGCGCTCATCTCCTCCAAGCTCGCCGTCGTCTCCTCCACGCTGCTGGCCTGCTCGCTGGTTCCCTGCGACAGGCTCTGCGACGAGGCCGATACCTGATTGGCCGC